>NZ_JAUBRM010000042.1:0-62194 GCF_036701905.1 Microcoleus sp. MON2_D5 | reverse complement strand
AGAGTATAGTCCATTGCCACTTGTGACCTGTTATGCAGGTCAGCTTAATCAGGTGTTTATGAACCTTTTAGCGAATGGTATAGATGCTTTGGAAGAGCGGGTAAGTAGAGAAGAGGGTAGAGTTTTTCACCCGCAGATTTTGATTCGTACTGAAGTCGTAGCGGGCAATTCCTATGACAACATTAGCAATGGTTCAGGCATTCGGGTCACAATTGCTGATAATGGTATTGGCATGACGGAGAAAGTTCGTGCTAAACTTTTCACTCCCTTTTTTACTACTAAACCAATCGGAAAAGGTACAGGCATGGGATTGTCAATCAGCCGAAAAATTCTGCTAGAAAAACACTGCGCTCAACTACAGTGTTTTTCTACGCCAGAGCAGGGAACGCAGTTTATTATTGAGATGCCGACTATCTGTATAGCAACCAATTTCGCGGTATCTATGCCTTAGAAAACTCATCTGGCTAAATTCATCATATAGCGGTTTTCAGTTGCAGGGGAGAAATCAGCAGTAATTCCGAAAGTTGCGCTAACGGGCTGAGACAAAAACTGAAGCCAAAATGGCTTAAAACCTAGATAGATAAAGACTTTTACCTCGAAGGGGCATGAATCTAATATTTACAATGGTTTCAGGCATTTTTAGGCCATAGACCTCTTTCTTTTGCGAGGGAGAGGTTTTCAGCCCCTAAAAAGGTGAGAAAATGTCTAAGTTTCATTAAGCAACTCACAGATAACTCCTATCGAAACTTCCGTTCTGACTCTTGAATGGGAACATCATTAATACTAGCTTCACGTCTTCGCATTAACCCATTTTCTGCAAATTCCCACTGTTCGTTACCATAGGCGCGATACCAGTAGCCAGAATCATCGTGCCACTCATACTCAAATCGAACAGAAATCCGATTGTCTGTAAAACTCCACAGTTCTTTCTTTAAACGGTAATCTAATTCCTTTGCCCATTTTCGTCTTAAAAAAGCCTTGATTTCTTCCCGTCCGCTGAAGAATTCGGCACGGTTTCGCCACTGAGAATCTTCCGTATAAGCTAAGGCTACTCGTTCTGGATCGCGGGTATTCCAGGCATCTTCAGCAGCTTGAACTTTGGCTTTAGCCGTTTCCAACGTAAAGGGCGGTAGAGGTGGTTTAGTTTCCATAAGCTTGGTTTTGTGTGATTAAAAAAAATAAGGTGCGAAGTGCTAGCGCTACAGAGAGAGTTTTGGAACTTTGATATCAATCTTCAGCATCGGGATCGATTCCCATTGCTCGCAGTCGCTCCGCTAACTGGGTGACTTTTCGCTCTGCTTGTTCGGCTCTTTCCCGTTCTTGTTCAGCTCTTTCCCGTTCTTGTTCGGCTCTTTCCCGTTCTTGTTCGACTAGGGCCCGCTCAATTTCAACTTGTTCGGAGCCAGTTAACAGCAAATTCCCCTGCGAATCCCACCACCGCAGCCAAAGAAGTTCTTGATTTTGATAGCTTCCCTGCCAGAGTCCCAATTCTACATCTAGTACAGGAATGGGATAGTGACCGCGTTCGTTTGGCTGCATCCTTTGATACACAAAATCTATTAGGTGATAGACCTCTAAATTGCCCGTTCTCATTTCATAAATCCCGTAGTAAGGAATGCGGATAATTCTCTCGTACACCCAAAACTTACCCGGTTTAGTGGTGGTACCATCAGCGGCCACAGTCAAGGGAGTACGATCGCGCTCTTCCTCTCCATTACCGCTAGCAAATTCTAAAGCAATGAACGGAGCCATGTGTTCCCGCCAAAGTACATAAGAACGGCGAAAACCGTCAAGTGTTGCCGGTACATTCGGCACGTAAAACCAATCCGGTGCTTCTGCACCTCGCTCTGGCGGGTCAGTTTCTCGCCAGTAAATACCGCAATCTTGCCCGATCGCATATTGTCCGTCTGGATGCAGCCGCTCTACAACCGGCCCGATCGAATCTGTCAGAATGATGCTCTGGGGATGCTCCTGAAAATTTTTCACAAATGTACCGTCTTCGTCTGGCAATTGGGTATGGTCGGGGAATGCAGGAGGCAGACCTTTCGCAGTTATTGGCTCGTTCATCCTCTTTTCCGTGCAGTTATGGTTGATTGTACTGCGAAATTTTAGAGCAATCTGATTTGAAACTTTAGCTAATATTAACTAAACCCAGCTAACCACAGCGGAAGCATCAACAGCAACCCGACAGAAGTGAGGGCGATGCTGCTAGCTAACAAATCGCGATCGAGCTCGTAGACTTCTGCTAAAATCAGCACGGAAAGAGCTGTGGGCGTTCCCGACATCAACACCAACACGAACCTCGGATCGCCGCTCAATCCGAAATAACTAGCACCTAATCCGATCAGCACCGGCACAATTACCACTTTTAACAGCGACGGGATTAACGCTAGTTCAAAACTTTCCCATTTCTTAATAGACCTCAGCCGGATGCCAACCAGCAGCAAAGCACTGACAATTACCACCCAAACTGCCGTCTGCAATCCCGATTCCACTGTCTCGGGCAGGGGGATGTTTCTCGTGAAAAAACCAACTAAAAATGCCCACAGGGCGGGAACTGTCAGCACGTCCCGGATCTGAGTCCACCAGTGATTTGGTTGCTCGGAATTCCCGAAATAGCTCGCAATAAATACACCGAAACCGTAGGTTCCGATCACGTTGTTAGTAACGCTGTATAAGACGGCCCAGTTGTTGTTATCGCTGCTGATGATAGAGGGGGTGATTGCTAATCCGACAAAGCCGGTATTCCCTAGCATCGCAGCTAGGATAAAACTGCCTTGGCTCGATCGCTTCAGGGAATTTATATTTAACAAAAATAAGTTAACCAGAGAATTTTTGCCCTGAAAAGATGGCTTTTTGATGTGGGCCGCACTCAGCATACGCAATAATACCCAAGTCAACCAAGCTAAACTCGTACTCACAAATAACACAAATATGGCGATCGCCGGCGTGAATCCCACAGCACCCGAAAAATCGCTTTGACGGGCTAAAACTAGAATTTGCAGCGGTATCCCAATCCAGAAAAGAAAGTGGCTCAGCAGCTTGGGAAAATTAACTGGGATGTACTGAAACAACAGCAGTCCCAAGCCAGTGCAAATAACTAGAGGGGTATAAGCGTGAAATAAGGTTTCAAGCATAAAAATTTAACTTGACAATTTGAAATGCCTTTATGTATTAATTGTAATGCTAAAGTCCGTTTAATAAAGGCGAATTGTCGTTAGCGGAGCCCTCGAAGACGATCGTACTTGCACGCTTTTTCGTCCTAGCCTGTTCGCAGCACAGCAGGCCCGAAAATTTCCCCCCAAATTCCCGCACCTTGCAGGGCACAATCTTCAGACTCGCAGCCCCAAATGATTGCAGCTTTTTACCTTCAGGTTCACAAAACCTCTGTTAATTTGACCAATGTGCGATCGAGCTATCTTGCCTTTTCCAAACAGATGTCCCCCGTTTTCCGGCCGCTTCGAGCGAACGGAAACAGGGGGAGACTAAAGCTGCTGATGACTTGCACTCATTAATTCAATTTCAAAGCATTAACAGGCACCTCATCCCAAGAATTAACAGTCCGCAAGGTAGCAACCCAGCCCTGCTGTTTTTGCTCCGCCGTCAAATTCTGCTCAAAAGATTTGTGGCAATCCTTCGCTTGAGTCTCATCGCAACAAGCAATGCAAGAATAAAGAATGCCCGACGGATCGATTTGCTCGTTTACCCAAATAATCACGATCGACTCTCTCCATCAAAATCTACTGTTACTTAAATTTTCCTATATTTTTGCCAATTAAGTAGGTCGGTATTAATTAACCGGAGTGCGGCATTTTAGCTTAACAGGCAAGATGCCTGTTCCACACAGGCAAGATGCCTGTTCCACACACAGGCAAGATGCCTGTTCCACAACAGATGAATTTTTTGTGGGGTGGGCTTCTAGCCCGCCCTGAATTACTTCGATGCCAAAGTTGCCAAAGACTCGCCCGCAACCCGGCAAATCCGCCAGTCGGGCATCACATCAGCACCGATACCCTTGTAAAATCCGATCGCCAATTCATTCCAATCCAAAACACTCCATTCCAAACGCCCGCAGCCCCTTTCAACCGCCAACTGCGCTAAATAAACTATCAAAGACTTGCCAATTCCCCGCCCTCGAAACTCAGGGATCACAAACAAATCTTCCAAATAAATTCCCGGCTGAGTCAAAAAAGTAGAATAATTGTAAAAAAACAGCGCCCAGCCCACAACTTGACCTTCGCACTCGGCTAAAATCGCTTCAGCAAAAGGTCGATCGCCAAACAAATGATGCTCCAAATCAACCGCATTGCCAGTAACGGCATGAGATAATTTTTCGTACTCAGCTAAAGCTTTAATCAAATCAAACAGCACCGGCACGTCGGCGCGGGTAGCTGGACGCAAAATTACCTCAGAAGACATAAATAAGTAAGTAGTACGCGACAATCAAGAATTAAAAATACCACATCAAGACATTTTAAATTTGTAATTTTTAATTAAGTTTTTCCCCATTGAATAAGCATATATAGCAATCCTTGCAGGAGTCGTAAATTTTTTACCCCACCCCCACCCTCCCGAACCAGCGGGGAGGGAGTAATAAATTCACAAATGATGCAAAGATTGCTATATACGGCGGGGTCGGAGTGTCCCCACAATAATTTTAAGATTTTTCAAAATGCCAACTCAATGTTTTTTAGTTTATTTCAACCAGCCCTTCAATCGTTCCGTCACTTGAGGGCGGCGCAGCTTTCGCATTGCCTTATTTTGAATTTGACGGACTCGTTCGCGGGACAAATTGAACAAACTGCTGACCTCTTCTAAAGTGTAAGGTTCGCCGGTCAGCAAACCGTAACGCATAGCAACAATCTCTTTTTCGCGCTCAGTCAAAATACTGTCCAACACCTCCAAAATATCTTGGCGCATCATCATCTCATTCATCTGAGCTTCGGGAGATTGCGTCGCGTTATCTTCGAGAACATCCAAAAGTTCCGAACTTTCTTCTGAGCCGATGCGGTGGTTGAGAGACAAAGATTGCCGGCGTACTTGCTGGAGGTAGCGAAGCTGTTCGCAAGAAACTTGCATTTCTCTAGCAAGTTCAGTTTCCGTTGGATTGCGTTTAAGAGAACGCCTCAAATCTCGATAAACTTTTTTGAGTTTATTTAACTGTTCGACAATGTGAACAGGCAAGCGAATCGTCCGCCCTTGATTGGCAATTGTCCGGGTAATTCCTTGGCGAATCCACCAATAGGCATAAGTAGAAAACTTGTAACCCTTCTCGGGATCGAACTTTTCGGCTGCCCGGTTTAAACCCAAAGCTCCTTCCTGAATTAAATCGAGAAAAGGCACGCCCCGATTGAGATAGCGTTTGGCAATCGAAACCACCAAGCGCAAATTCGAGCTGATCATTTTCCGTTTCGCCGACTGACACTGGTGGCGAAGTTGTTGCAGTTGAGTTTCGCTCACTCCCAAAGCCGCTGCGATTTCAGCTTTTGTCGGCACTCTGTCTAATTCCTGCTGCAAACGCTGTTCTAGTTCATCCAGGGCTACCAATTCTTGAACGCGGCGCGCCAACTCCACCTCTTCGGTGGCAGTCAGTAGAGGATAGCGAGCCATTTCCTTGAACAAAGCTCCCACGGGATCGTCGGCAGACCAGTTGTTGTATGCTGACGAGCGAGTTACCGTGGGACGATCGATCTCGGTGTCCTCATCCTCTGCGATTGCGAATGAGGCTTCGGGTGCCACCGCAAAACTGCCTAGGTCAGATTCTGCCATATGGTGCTTGGTGTCGGTGGGAGGATTTGAAAAGTATCCCTTAACTTTAACGAATTTAATCGGAAATTTCCGAAATCCATCTAGAAGGCGGTGAGTGACTTTAGTGGCTGATATCTGTTCGCCCCTTTTTTAGAGATTTTTATTGAGTTCGAGCCAGTAAAGGAGCTGCCTGCAATAATTGCTGAGTGTAAGGGTGCTGCGGATTAGTAAAAATATCCCTAGTCTTACCGATTTCAACAATTTTTCCAGCATTCATTACCGCAATGCGATCGCAAAAAAATCTCGCCACCCACAAATCGTGCGTAATAAACAGATAAGTCAAATTAAATTCCTGCTTCAACTCCAACATCAGCTCTAAAACTTGAGTCTGCACGCTGGCATCCAGCATACTCACAGGTTCGTCGCAAATTATCAGTTTCGGGCGAGTAATCAAAGCGCGGGCGATCGAAACTCGCTGCTGTTGTCCTCCCGACAATTCCCCCGGATAGCGGCGGAAGAAATCCTCCCCGGGAGTTAAACCCACCCGCTCTAACATTTGGATTACTTGTTTTTTAGCTTCGCTGCCATTAGCTAATTTGTGAATAAACAAAGGGTCAGCAATACTTTGCCCGACAGTCATCATCGGATTCAGGCAAGCGTGGGGGTCTTGAAAGATCATTTGCATTTCGCGGCGGTGCTTCCTCACAGCATCGCGGTTGAGAGCAGTTATATCTATTCCTTGAAATTCAACTTTGCCGCCAGTCGCGGTAATTAGCTGCAAAATCGTGCGTGACAAGGTACTTTTACCGCAGCCGGACTCCCCCACCAGCCCTAGGGTTTCTCCCTGTTGTAGTTCTAAACTAACGCCGTCTACTGCTTTAATTACCTGGCGATTCCTGGAAAACAACTGATCTAATAAATTGCTTTCTAAACTGTAGTGTTGCTGCAAATCCGTTACGGTCAAAAGAGGCGAATTTGTTAAGTTTGCAGTAACGGCTTCAGTCCTGATTTCCTCGAATGCTAACCCTTTGTCGGAATCGGCTTGAATGTGCAAAGCTGCTTTGAGGAGCGATCGAGTATATTCGTGCTGCGGCTTTTCAAACACGTTTTGCACCGGCCCTGTTTCTACGACTTTACCGCCGTACATCACCGCAATGCGATCGCAATACTCAGCCACCATCGCCAAATCGTGAGAAATCAACAAAATAGCCGTTCCCCGTTCCTCGCAAAGTCTGGTTAATTCCTGCAAAATCTGAGCGGCTACAGTTACGTCCAAACTTGTAGTCGGTTCGTCTGCCACAATTAATTTGGGATCGAGCAAAAGAGCCAAAGCAATTGCTACTCTTTGCCGCATTCCGCCGCTAAATTCGTGGGGAAATTGCGACCAGCGAGACGCGGGAATTTTCACAGCTTCCAGAGTTTCGATCGCCCGTTTCTTAGCTTGCTTGCGATCCAAATTCGGTCGGTGAGCTTGCAAAGTCTCGATGCAATGTTCTCCTACAGTCATCAAAGGATCGAGACGAGTCATCGGATCTTGAAAAATCAATGCTACAGCTTCGCCCCGAAACCGTCTCAGCCGCGAAGCATTCATATCAAACACTGACTCTCCAGCAAAACTAACTCGCCCCTCAATCAGCGTTGAATCCGGCAGCAACCGCATCGCCGCCCTTCCCAAAGTTGACTTTCCGCAGCCAGACTCCCCAACTAATCCGAGCTTTTCCCCCGGTTTCAGCGTCAGGGAAACCCCGTCAACGGCCCAACCGGATTGGCCTCGCCGCTGAGGATAAGCTACTCGCAGATTTTCAACGGAAAATAGAGAAGAGTCATTAGTCATTAGTCATTAGTCCTTAGTCTGGTGTCTGGTGTCTGTTGTCTGTTGACAGTTAACTGTTGTCTGTTGACTGTTGACAGTTAACTGTTGTCTGTTGTTATTTATTATTTATCAATATACTGGCGGTTAGTTGTTAGTTATTAGTATTGTTCAGGACTTATTAGTTATTGGCAAGAGACCGATATGCTGTTTGTAAATACCAATAAAAATGGCTACAAACAAAGATTTTATCACTACATCATTAACCGACCAACCGCTTACTAACAACAGTCAACAGTCAACCGTTAACAGTCAACCGTCAACAGTCAACAGCCAACA
Organism: Microcoleus sp. MON2_D5; assembly: GCF_036701905.1. Classification (NCBI taxonomy): domain Bacteria; kingdom Bacillati; phylum Cyanobacteriota; class Cyanophyceae; order Oscillatoriales; family Microcoleaceae; genus Microcoleus; species Microcoleus sp. MON2_D5. The sequence goes on along the minus strand of NZ_JAUBRM010000042.1, from coordinate 54,297 downwards.
GCCAACCGTCAACTGACTAAATTTCCTTTCGCTTCAACTCAGCTCTCCGCAGTATGTAAGTAGCCGCACAATCTGCGTGAGGATGGTCTGCTAAAACTTCCGCCAGTTCCAACACGTATCCGGCGATATCCGCCCCCAGCTTCTCAGTAAGCACTTGACGTTCCCGAGAGGCGAGTTCTTGCACGCGGGCCTTAGCTTGCCAATTGGCAGAAAACATCTTGTCAATCTCGGTGTGGAATCCCAGACTTTCGAGAATGTCCCACTCGCCGTTATCGCACCAAATGCCCCCGCACAACATACAGCGCTCTATGTAAAAGGGCACTCTGCTGAAAGGAACTTTCGCCCGTGACAGATAGTGACCGTCTTCGGGACACAGCGCTGCTTTGCTGTCGTAGACTGACGGCGTGAATTCTATGCCCAGAGTCCCTGTCGCATCTGGCTTCTCGGATTTGTTGTACCACTGGCTCTGCTCTTTCTGCCAAGCTTCGTATTCTCTGCCTGGAATCCAGATACCGTAACAGTTGGGACACCACTGCACCGACATACGGCCGGCTAAGGTACCGCCTTCTAAGTTGGGATGTTTACATTTTGGACATTCCACCGCTTTATTTCTCCTTGCCTTCTTAATTCCCTGTTAATTCAATTATTTATTCTGCATCTGGGCGGGGCCTGAAGACTCAGAATTTTTTTGTAGCAGCGCGCCACAGTAGCCAATTAGCGTGTTGAGCCGCGCGATCGCCGCAGTTTGCCTCGCCTTTGCTGTCGCTGGCTGGCGCGACGCTTGCAAAAACGTGACATCTGTCCCCAACAACCGCAGTTGCTTGTGAATTTCCGTCAAATAGGACTGCTCTGGGGGTGTTTCTGAGCCGTCTAACTCATCGCATTCGGCTCTCATAATTTGGTTTCCGAAAAATTGTTGCACTTTTCTGTATTCGATCGCCAGCGCGGCCCGATCCAGATTATCCTGTGCAGCAGTTCTTTGTAGTTGTTCTAGTGCTTGCTGTAATTCTTGGTAGCACTGGCGGCGGTCTTCGGACAATATCATGATTTTGTAAACAAATTTGTATTTATAATCAAAGTAGATACTTACTTAAGTTTGCTCATATGGAGGGAAGCCGTGCGTTTTTGGAGCAATTCCCTGTTTTGTGAGAACTTTTTTTGATTTCCTGCCCTGACTCTACCCTTCTGGCTGCTGCTTTTAGTTTAGCGTTGCCGGTAAATGCCGAGCCCCCGCAACCTCAACTGCTACCGCCAAAATATGCTTATTTTACCCGATTTTCCCCGAGCGACAGACTGCGGCGGCGGCAGTGGTGTCACTATATTTTCCTACCTCCGAGGGGGGGCGACTCGGGATTACATAGGTATAGTTAACAAAAAAATCGAGTATTTTTTTGAATTGCAAATTGTGGCATTCAATTAGTTTAGTATAGCTAAACACATAATTTCGGCAATTCAACCGGAAACCGGCTTTTAACCATTTGTATTTCTAAGTTTTAAAGGTGTACCCCATGAACGCGAACACTCTGACTCCCTCTTCTTCGATCGATCCTGCTGTAGTTCCCGATTGGCTGCAAGAATGCCTGAATACTCGATCGCAGCCTGATGGGGGCGCTAACCCGAATTGCTCGACGGACGACAGCTTAATTTGTCGGGCCTTTGAATTTGCCCGCGACTTGCACCAAGGACAATACCGCAAATCAGGAGAACCTTACATTTGCCATCCGGTAGCGGTCGCTGGAATACTCCGGTATATGGGCGGCAACAACGTCATGATTGCCGCCGGCTTCCTCCACGACATTGTTGAAGATACAGATATTACTCTCGAAGAAATAGAACAGCGGTTCGGCGCGGAAGTGCGACAGTTGGTTGAAGGTGTCACCAAGCTTTCTAAGTTTAATTTTTCCAGCAAAACAGAGCGCCTTGCTGAAAATTTCCGCCGAATGTTCCTAGCAATGGCTAAAGATATTCGCGTGATTGTCGTCAAACTGGCAGACCGGCTGCACAACATGAGGACTTTGGAGCATTTGTCCGAAGAAAAGCAGCGCAGTATTGCCCTAGAAACCCGAGATATTTTTGCTCCCCTGGCGAACCGTTTGGGTATCGGGCGCTTTAAGTGGGAATTGGAAGATTTAGCGTTTAAATACTTGGAACCGGAAGCTTACCGCGAAATTCAGGAATTGGTGGCCGAGAAGCGGGCCGATCGAGAAACTCAACTCGCAGAAGTCACAGATTGTTTGCGAGAAAGGCTTGACAATTTAGGCATTAAATGCTATGAAGTTAGCGGCCGTCCCAAACATTTGTACGGGATTTATGGGAAGATGCAGCGCCGCCAAAAAGGGTTTAACCAAGTGTACGATATTGCTGCGGTGCGGATCATAGTAGAAAGCAATGATGACTGTTATCGGGCTTTGGCGATCGTCCACGATTCTTTCCGCCCGATTCCCGGCCGCTTTAAAGATTATATCGGTTTACCAAAAGCCAACCGCTATCAATCTTTGCACACCGGAGTAATCGGAACCAGCGGCCGCCCCATCGAAGTGCAAATTCGCACCGTAGCAATGCACCACATTGCAGAATACGGCATTGCCGCCCACTGGAAATACAAAGAAACTGGCGGTTCTAACACAACAGTCACCGGCGACGACGAAAAATTTACTTGGCTGCGACAACTCCTAGAATGGCAAAGCGACCTCAAAGACGATCGCGAATATTTACAAAGCATTAAGGACAACTTATTCGACGAAGATATTTACGTTTTTACTCCTAACGGAGACGTGATTGCTCTCAATAGCGGCTCAACTCCCGTAGATTTTGCTTACCGCATTCACACAGAAATTGGCAATCGCTGCACCGGTGCCAGAGTCAACGGGCGAATGGTAACACTAGACAAGGTTTTAAAGAACGGCGATATTGTAGAAATCTTGACCCAAAAAAATGGTCATCCGAGTTCCGACTGGCTGAATTTTGTCAAGACAAACGGAGCAAAAAACCGAATTCGCCAGTGGTTGAAGCGATCGCACCGAGATGAAAATCTTGCTCGCGGCAGGGAATTGCTGGAAAAAGAATTAGGTAAAAACGGCTTAGAATCTTTGCTGAAATCTGAACCCATGCAGTCTGTGGCTCAGCGCTGCAACTACCACAGCGTCGAAGATTTAATCGCCGGTTTGGGCTATGGCGAAGTGACTCTAAATCTCGTAGTAAATCGACTGCGAGATTTAGTAAAAGTGCAGCAAAAAATTGAAGCTGCTCCCGCAGGAGGACAGGAATTGCCCCAGCTAATACCTGCATCGACGGCACCGAAACCAGTACCGAGTTCGTCTCCGAGCAAATCGCCGATCGCAGGTGTAGAGGGATTGCTCTACCATTTATCCGGCTGTTGCTGTCCGATTCCTGGGGAATCAATTATTGGAGTTGTGACTCGCACTCGCGGAATTTCGATTCACCGACAAGGCTGTTCAAATGTTGAGAGCGTGCCTGGGGATCGGTTGGTTCCTGTGAGTTGGAATTCCAGCAACCGCAATGAATCTCGACCCAACACTTATCCGGTTAACATTCAAATTGAAGCCCTCGATCGAGTGGGAGTTCTCAATGATGTTTTATCGCATTTGAAGGACAACCAAGTAAACGTCCGCAGCGCTCAAGTCAAAACCTATCCCGGATTGCCGGCATTAATTGACTTGTGCATGGATATCCAGGATAAACAACAGTTCGAGCGCACTTGTATGCAAATTAAAAAGATGAGCGATATTTTGAATTTGCGGAGGCTGAGTGAAGGGACTTAAGAAGATAGCCTAACTGTATTGTAGGGTGCGCCCCGCGCACCTAATAACTAGCTGAGGAGAGGTTCAGCCCCATAAAATTTAAAAGGCTAAGGAAAGTTTTACTCAGCTTCGCGAGGTTCAACTACCAGCCTAATTCCATCAAGAATTTGACCAACTCGCTCGGCCGAGAGTGTGCCAATTTTCTCACCTAACTGAGATTTATCGATCGTCAAAATCTGCGAGACGTTAACAACACTCTGTTCTGGTAAATCAGCTTCTCCTGCTTCTAACAGGACATTTCCTGGTGAATTAGCCCGTCTGAGATTTGAAGTAAGCACACAAACAACAACCGTATTAATGCGGGAACGATTGAATAAATTGTTCTAAATGATTACATGGGGATGGAGATAACCGGGTTCTGAACCAGAAGGCTCATCAAGTTCAACCCAAAAAATATCACCTTGATTTATTATCATTCGCCTTCCACCAGCCTGCGATGAGAGCGACTCATCTTGCGAAGCAAAACTTGTTCTTCTTCAGAGAGAGGTGCTTCGCAAGCAGCATTAATTTTTTCTAACAGTTGTTGATTTTCGCGGCGGCGGATAAATTCTTCAAGGGCTATTTCGATCAAAAAACTCTGAGAAATTTGCATTTCGCCAGCTAATGTTTCGGCTTGTTCAAATAAAGATGCTGGCAATGAGATAGCAGTTTTGACAGTTGTCATAGCTTTATACCTTCATTTATTTATATGAGTCTAACTCATAGTATAGCTAACCACAATACGGTTCAGCAAACAGGCAGAACAATGAAACCCTTTATTTGGGCGGACTTACTGGCTTTGACTCGCCCAGCTTTTGCTGCAAAAACTCCTGGGCTACTTCTCCAGCTTCCTGCTGTTTCTTATCAACTTGATAATTGAGTCGTCGCATATCTTCCTCGGAGATTTTGCCGCCCAATTCTGCGAGCACTTGACGCAATTCCGGGTATTGCTCCAAAACTTGCGATCGCACAACCGGAACTGCTTCGTAGGGCGGGAAATAGTTCTTGTCATCTTTGAGAACTACTAAACCTAAACTTTGAATCAAACCGTCCGTCGTATTACCAGCAATCACATCTACTTCTTTTTGTTGCAGCGCTTGATAAAGCAATCCTAACAGCAATTCCTTCGGTTCTTCTCGAAACTTAATCCCGTAAGTTTTAGCCAATCCGGGGAATCCATCTTCTCTCTCGTTAAATTCTGGGCCGAAACCAGCCCGGAGGTTAGGTGCAGCTTTCCCAAGTTGCGAGAGAGTTTGTAAATTGAGTTTTTTGGCCTCGTCTCCCCGCACAATAATCGCAAAACTGTTATTAAATCCCAGCGGTTGCGTCCATTCTGCTTTAAACTGTTTGGGATATTCTTGTTTGAGGTAATCGATGACTTTTTTGGGGTCAGAAATCGGTTTCTGTTTGAGCAGGTTGGCGTAAGCAGTGCCCGTGTATTCGACATACAAGTCGATTTTACCTGTTATTAGAGATTGATGGCAAAGCGAGCCTCCGAGATTCAGTTCTCGTTCTACTTTGATATCTGTTTTAGCTTCGATATGGCGTGCTAAAATTTCTGCGAGGATGACTTGTTCGGTAAAGTCTTTCGAGCAGATGACAACTTGCTTTTGGGGCTTAGAGGTACATCCTGCTACTGCAAGCAAGCAAAGCAGCCAGCAGGAATAGAAAAAAAAATCGTTCTTAGAGATTTTCATGACTTAACTCACATTAAAAATCTACACTTAATACCTTATAAGTTATAGCATAAAGCCAAGATTCCCAACTTATTCAATAAGTCGGGAATCTAACACCGATCGCACTTTACCCAAGTTCCGTTTTCCTGTTGTAACATTTATTGATAGACATGGAGGAATAAATATGGTAATCAGAGTCAGCGATATTATCCAGCAGCAGCGGCAATTTTTTGCCACTGGGAAAACTAAGGATGTGGATTTTCGGATCGAACAACTCAAGAATCTCAAAAGTGCGATCGTTTCCAATCAATCACGGATTGTGGATGCTGTCAAGGCTGATTTGAACAGGCCGGAGTACGAGGCTTACTTTGAAATTGCTGCGATCGCAGAAGTTAATTATGCCATCAAAAACGTTAAATCGTGGGCCAAGCCGAAAAAAGTGCCTACTTCGATCGATCAATTCCCAGCATCGGCCCGCATTTACCCAGAACCTTTGGGCGTAGTTTTAATCATCGGGCCTTGGAATTACCCATTTCAGCTAATGATATCACCCTTGGTCGGGGCGATCGCCGCAGGCAACTGCGCCATCCTCAAACCTTCAGAAATCGCCTCGCACACGTCGGCAGTTGTCGCGGACATGATTACCAAAACCTTCGATCCCGCTTATGTAGCCGCGGTCGAAGGAGGAGTTGAAATCAGCCAACAATTATTAGCCGAAAAATTCGACCACATCTTCTTTACTGGTGGCACAAAAATCGGTAGAATAGTGATGGAAGCCGCCGCCAAACACCTGACACCTGTGACATTAGAATTAGGCGGCAAAACTCCTTGCATTGTAGACTCAGATATTCAAGTTGAATACACTGCTAAACGCATTGCGTGGGGCAAATTCATCAATGCAGGTCAAACTTGTATCGCTCCCGATTACCTGTTAGTTGATAAAAAAGTTAAACCCCATTTGATGCAGGCAATTAAAACAGCAATTCACGGATTTTACGGCGACGATCCGCAGAAAAGTCCCGACTATTCCCGAATTATCAATCAGCATCATTTAGGACGTTTGGCAGAGTTTATCAAAGATGGAGAAGTGGTCGTCGGCGGTCAAACAAACCCCGAAGATAAATATATTGCACCGACGGTTCTCGACAAGGTTTCCTGGGATGCGCCTGTGATGAAGGATGAGATTTTTGGGCCGATTTTGCCCGTTTTGGAGTATGATGATTTCGGGGAGGCGATCGCCCAAATCAACGCCCGTCCCAAACCCCTAGCTTTGTATTTGTTCTCCAAAGATAAAGAGAAACAAGAGCGAGTTTTGCGGGAAACTTCTTCCGGCGGAGTTTGCATAAACGACACGGTTATGCAAGTCGGAGTAACAAGTTTACCTTTTGGCGGAGTTGGCGACAGCGGCACCGGCACCTATCACGGCAAAGCAAGTTTTGACACCTTTTCTCATCAAAAAAGCGTGCTGCAAAAGTCATTTTTACTTGACTTAAAATGGCGCTACGCTCCCTATCTAGGTAAGTTGGATTTGATTAAGAAAGTTATCGGTTGATATGGCCTAAACACCAGATTCCCCCTAACCCCCCAGGGCTGTTTCTTTCTCCCGAAGTCCGCCAGGGGTTTCAACCCCGGCCGGACTGAATGTTTGACGTGTTTGTTGTTAGCAAAGATCGCCTCCTTCAATCCGATATCCCTGTTCTAATCGGTGCTGTGCCATTCTCGATCGATTTCCTCCAAATCCTTAGCCGCTCCCAATTGTTGAAAAATTTGATGTGCTGTATCGTAATGTTGTTGAGCAACTTCTGTGTTGCCGCGCTGGCGTTCGAGTCGTGCTAAATCGTAGTTAGCTTCGGCAATTTTGCTAGGTAGTTTCAGTTCTTTTAACTTCGCTAAACACTCTTTTAAAAGTGGTTCTGCTGTATCCAAGTTACCCCTAAGCATCTCAATTTCTCCTCGACAACCGATCGAAGTTGCCATCCCCGCGCGATCGCCCAATTCTGTCATCACTTCCAAATGTTGCCGGTAAAGTCGCTCAGCTTCATCCCCATTGCCGCGATTTCGCTCGATATCTCCCAACGATCCCCAAGAAGTTGCCATCCCCGCGCGATCGCCCAATTCTGTCCTCAATGCCAAAGATTGCCGTTTGAGTTTCTCTGCTTCATTCCAATTGCCGCGATTGCATTCGATATCTCCCAACACTCCCCAAGAAGATGCCATCCCCGATCGATCGCCCAATTCTGTTATCAATGCCAAAGATTGCCGGTAAAGTCGCTCAGCTTCATCCCAATTGCCGCGATTTCGCTCAATATCTCCCAACACACCCCAAGAAGTTGCCATCCCCGCGCGATCGCCCAATTCTGTTTCAACTTCCAAACATTGCCGGTAAAGTCGCTCAGCTTCATCCCAATTGCCGCGATTTCGCTCGATATGTCCCAACGATGCCCAACAAGATGCCATCCCCGCGCGATCGCCCAATTCTGTTCTCAATGCCAAAGATTGCTGGTAAAGTCGCTCAGCTTCATCCCAATTGCCGCGATTTCGCTCAATATCTCCCAACAATCCCCAAGAAGTAGCAATCCCGCTCTTATTACCATTTTCTTCTTCTGCGATTGATAACGCATCTTTAAAATATTTTTCTGCTAAATCCCAATTCCCAAAATCCCGATGAATTGCACCTAATATTGTCAAACAATAGGAACGCCGATCGCCTTCAACATAAGGTAAAATTTGTTCGTACAATTCTTTTGATAAATTCCAGTATCCCCACCGTCTTAAATATGTATCTGGGATTAAATAGTAAGCTTCCCCATAGTTGCCCAACCTAAAGGCAAAAGGTTGAGCTTCTAGAACAGCTTGTAAATCTGCTAAGCTTTGAGGATTGTCCACATTTTTACCAGTGCAGTAAAATTTATAAACACTTTCCAGCAGTTGTGGCAATTCCTGTTGATATTTCCCTTGCAAAAACTCTTCAATCACCCGGTGCAAATCGTAAAAATCCTCACATTTATCCTCGTCATAGCGACTCTGCACCAAACTAGCACCCACTAATCGCTCTAAAATTGCTGCTGTCTCGCTAATTTCTGCCTCTGTAAATTCCGCAGGTTCCTCTAATTCTGCTGCTAATTCCAAGCGGGTATCTTGTTCAACATCATCCGCATACAGCCGCAAAAAAGTTAAACCCTTCACATCTATCGGCACTCGCAAAACACACATCCGACGCAGTAAATCTCTTGCCGCTTCACTTTGCCTTGCCAGTTGTTCTTGCAACATCGGTTCCACTTTCTCCGTTACCAATTCAGGATGCTTCCGCAAATATCCAGGTCTTCCCTTGCCAAGAGCTACCAATTGAGTTAACAAAAAAACATGACCTTCAACCCGCTGAGATATCCACTGCAAATCAGCTAATTTATCAGTCAACTGTCGCTGCAAAATCTCCACAGTCGCCGCCAGATCCACACCTTGCAACGGTTCGATATGCACCAATTCCGCATCCGGCGCTAACCCCGGATAGCGCGTATCTGCCAAATCCCCAGGCACTTCCCGGCTGGTCAAAATCATTTGCGATTGGTGCTGCTGATAAACCAAAGCATTCAGCAACTTACCCCAATCCGGTGAAATTGCTCTATGTACCTGCGACGCAATCAAACTGTCTGGATTTTCCGCCTCAACAGCCGGATGCAAAATAGGTTCCAGGTTATCGAGTACCAAAAGACAGCGAGTTTGTTGCAAACCAACCATAATTTTCGCAATCTTTTCCTCTGGCTTTTTCAACTCTGCTGCGCCCTGAATCCCCAAACCTTCATTTAACAGAAACCCAGCCACATCATCAAAACTGGTTCCCTCCAGTGCCTTGAAATACATCACGCACTCATAACCGCCAGCCAGCAAACTTTTCCCTGCTTGAGAAACCGACTGTTGCCAATTCACCCCCAATCCTTCTACAAGTTTAATCGCCAAACTCGTTTTGCCCATACCGCCTTGCCCGATAATCGCCAATACCTTCGGCGGCGAAGTTCCATCCGGCAGAATTTCTACTAATTTTGCCGTTAAATTTGCCACCAATGTATCGCGCCCTTTCCACACAGGCACCGACTCAGGCATCTGAGAAAAAGCCACCCTAATTACTTTGTCGGGAGGGACATCTGCGGGCGTATCATCCTTGTCGGTTTTGCCCTCCGTATTTTGTCCGCTGTTAACCTGACTGCTGATACTGGGTTCGCCGTTAACGCCCCACACTTCTGCCAACTTTTGCAAATTCTCTTTTTTGTCTCTACTCCACAGCTTCAAAGTAAAATTCCAATCGCTACAACCCCGCTTTGCCGTCTCCGGGCGGTGATCATCCAGAATTTTCAGCTTTTTTCCGAGATAATCAGTCAGTACCTCGCCGATGTTCTTTCTAACTGGCAAGTCAGATGTTGTCTCAGTTGGTTTAAAGCTGCCTCTCTCTTTCAGCAGGTGGCGCAGGGCTTCCAGCGTCCCCTTGACGTGTAAATCAGTGGTCTTATCTTTCCAATTGACGCGGAGATTAGAGATGCGATTTGTATCATTCAACGCATAATCTATTAGCGCCTCAACCAAATGACTGGCTCGCTGCCGAGACTTTTCGTCTTTTCCCTGCTTGAGCATAGCTTCGGAAAGTAAATTGCTAAAAAAAGTTTCGGGAAAGTTTCGGAATCCCGATACCGAATGACCGTCCCGAATATCCCTAATGCCGATTGTAGCACAGTTCCAGCCATTATTTGCTTTCGGGTATCCCGAAATTCCACACTCAATTTAGTTGAGTTGGAAATAGTTTATGAAGTTATCAAAACAGCATCAATGGATGATTGGAGAGGCGATTCTCGGTACTGTAGTCGGTGCCATCAACTCTTCGGCGGGGATAGTGTTGACTTTTGGGTTAGTAGGTTTTCACCTCTGCTTTGACAAAAATCAACAGGAAGTGTCGCGTTGCCCTCTCGAACAAACTTTAAACAGCGAGGAAGTATCGAAACTCTATTTTTGTAATGATTGTCCTTTCAAGAAAGCGGCGATTGATGTAGAAAAAGTTGAAGAAGAAAGTGAGTAAACTGTGGTGCATCTAATCTGGAACAGCCCGGAAAGCCTGTTCGGGCGGGACACCCCAGAAGAAAATTTATTATTTGTGGAACAGGCCCGAAAGCCGGTTGCTAACCGACAATAAAATTCATTATTTGTGGAATCTGCCGGATAGCTTGTTGCTTATCGGCGGGCGGGACACCCCACAATAAAATTCACTCAGGATGTTAACTCGAAAGTGCGATCGCTCTTTTAATTAGTATAGGTAAAAAAGGACGATCGCCCGATCGTAAATTGAACTTTATACACAAACTTTTAGTGTAGTAAAATCAATCCCCAAAATCAGATTCGCATATTATAATAACATGAAACGAGTGTTATAACTTCTGAGCGAAACAGCGATCGCCTCTGCCTCTTTTGCTAGTTACGTTGCGCCCAGCTACTTGCTGCGATTAGAAATGTCTATAATATCTTTTAGCATCTTCTCGCTAACACGCAATTTATGGAACCTTTAGCAAAAGAACCCTGTGCCGCCTGCCGCCCAAACTCTCCCCGCCTCACAGCTTACGAAATTGTCCAGCTAAAACCTCAAATTCCCGAGTGGAATTTAATCGAAAAAAATGGCATTCCCCAAATAGAACGCACCTACGAATTCCCGGATTTCAAAAGTGCGATCGCCTTTACCAACAGCGTCGGCGAAGCAGCAGAAACCGAAGGACATCACCCCGCACTGTTAACCGAGTGGGGAAAAGTTACCGTTACTTGGTGGACTCACGCGATTTCTGGACTGCACCGCAATGACTTTATTATGGCTGCGAAAACCGATGCGATCGCCAATCAATTCCCAACATGAACAGGATTTGTAGCCTGCGCCGGGCCGCGCACCTTACTACTTGTTTTTTTGCAATGACCTAGTTAATACTCTAGGAAAGCACCGCCCTGGGCACTTGTGAATGCGGTTGATTGGCATTATTCAACAACTCCAGATTTAGTCGGTAGCCGACATTCCGTACAGTTTGAATCAGGCTCGGCTGTCGCGGGTCGATTTCGATTTTTTTACGCAGAGAGAGTACGTGAGTGTCGATCGTCCGGGGGTTATCAATCGCATCGGGCCACGCCCTCCGCAGCAAATCCGAGCGCGACAGCGGCACTCCTCCAGCTTGAGCTAGCACGTACAGCAGGCTAAATTCCTGGGGAGTCAGCTCAATATGTTCCTCGTACAATCTCACTCGGCGCTGCACCAAATCAATTTTCAGCAGCCCGCACTCCAGCGTCGCCGGCGGTACCATCGTGCGGTTGCGGCGCATCAGAGCTTCCACCCTGGCCATAAATTCTTGCATCCCAAAGGGTTTAGTCAGGTAATCGTCTGCCCCCGCCTTCAAACCTTCAACAATATCCGATTCCGAATTCCGCGCCGACAGCATCAAAATCAGCGACTGCTGCTGCTGTTGCAGCCAGTGGCAAAATTCCAAACCGTCCCCATCCGGCAATTGGGCATCCAGAATGACTAGGGTGGGCTGACGGCTGAAAAATATTTCCCTAGCGTGACTGATATCCGCTGACTGGTGCACCCAGTGACCGACTTGCTGTAGATGCCAGCCCAAGAGCGATCGCAGGTGCGGATTCCCTTCAACAATTGAAATACTTGCAGATTCCACAGAGGCGAGCTTCCCATATCACTAATTGCTACAAGGTTAACAGAGCTTTTGTCAAGCTTTTGTAACCATCGCTACTCAAGCATGAGCTGCGTTTAAAGCAGCGGACATACCTAGGCTAGGACTTTTAAATATTGGCTCAATTTCCGAGGGTCAGCCTGCAGAAAGGTTAAATCATTCTGGCGGTAAGCTTACAATGAAAATAAGACAGTGTAAAGCCGATTGATCCCATGCCCCAACCGCCTGCCAAAAGCGAACCCCCCGACCCAGCCCCCACTCCCAGGAGGTTGACAAATCGCGCAAGTGAAACTAGAATTCCTCCAACCGTTAGCTCGGGAGCCGGAAGACTCAGCCACTTTGACCGCCAAATTCAGCAACATCCCGACTCCATTAAACGCACAGCGAATTATCTAGGTGCGCGCCAAAAGTCGAGCAACTGCATTGCAACGAGTGAAATTTTTTATGGAGGGTAGCCTGTAGAGCAGGGTAAAAACTTTTATTTAGAAATAGCCTCAACCGGAGCCACTCAGCATCAATCGAGGCCATTCCTAAATCCCGCCGTCATTATACAAACCACAAAGGATTTCAACCTCACACCATGCTACAAGACACCCAAACAATCCGGCACTACCAAAAACTCACCGACGCCCTCGTCGAAATGTGGAATAGAGGTTATCGCTTCGATGACCTGCGGCTTTACTTAGACGGGTATTTAGCAGCCCTGCGGCATTCCAACGGTCTGGAACCCTATCTGATTCACAGACTAGAGGAAGAAGCAGCGCGTTACATTCACGACCCCTCCAATTTTGCAATGCCACAGACCCAAACTGAAGCCGACTACTATTAAATAGCAAATTCGGTTGGATAAACCCTTGATGATTTGGGAATTGGGAATTGGGAATTGGGAATTGGGAATTGGGAATTGTAACGGGTTCCCTGGCTCTGCCTGGGAACCGATGTCCAGAGGCTCGGCCTCGCTTTGGGAGCCTAAAAATTCGATGCCGAGCCGACCGCAGTGCGTTCCCAGGCAGAGCCTGGTATAGCAATCCTAAATGAGCCGTAAATTTTTTACCCCTCCCCAGCCCTCCCCTAACTGGCGGGGAGGGAGTAAGAAATTCACAAATGATTTAGTATTGCTATAACGAATAATTAAGTAAATCAACCTAATTCCACGTAAAACGCGATTGCTGTTATATCCCCGACTTCTTTAAGAAGTTGGGGATATGTTTTTTCTGTCTAATTTAAGAAGCCAAAGCCACTTCTACAACTTCTTGCAATTCGCCCTTTTGATACATCTCGATCATAATATCCGAGCCACCAATAAACTCGCCGTTGATATAAACTTGGGGAATTGTCGGCCAGTTGGAATACTCTTTAACGCCTTGACGAATTTCCTGGTCTGCCAAAACATCCACAGTTTCGTAAGGCACTCCCAAAGTATTGAGAATTTGCACCACAGTATTAGAAAAACCGCACTGGGGCATTAACTTATTGCCCTTCATAAACACCATGATTTTGTTTTGCTTAACCAACTCGTCAATTCTTTGATGTGCTGTTGTACTCATGGTAGGTCCTAATATTGTTTGAAAATTTTTAAACGTTGACTGACGCAGAAACCGCGTTTTTTACGAAAATCTTTCGTTACAGCCATAGATTCCGGTAAAAAAAACCGGGTTTTTGTGGTTTTTGTGCGTAAGTGGAGCAGTTGTATTTCAAGCAACTATTGACACCCGCACAAACTTGTGATACCCACTTGCAAGTCAACAATTAAGCAACTTGACTTTTCGCTTCCCATTCTGCGGGAGTTAAAGTTTCCAAGCCCAAAGCGTGGATGGCTTCACTAGCCATTGCCTGTTTGAGAGCGCCGTAGACCAGTTGGTGCTGCTGTACTCGGCTTTTTCCTTCAAAGGCTGCAGAGACTACTCTCGCCTGGTAGTGGTCACCGCCACCGGTCAAATCCTCAACTTCTATTTTAGCGTCGGGCAACCCTGCCTTAATCATTTCTGCTACTTGAGACGGTGTAACCATTGGTTTCTCTGATAAACGGCTGTAATTTAGATGTTAGTGGAACTATTTTGTCGAGGAGCTCGGTTGACTGCTGGCTGGCCGGGGAAAGGGCGAATCCACAAAACCCAATTCCAGTAACTGCTGGTAAGCTTTCTTGCCCAAGTCGCGAGTTGGCTGCTGCGATCGAATAATCTGAATCAGCAGGGGCACAGCCAGTTCGGGCTTATTTTGCGCCCGGTGTACCAACGCCAGCCGGTAGGTAGCTTCGTCCCGCATTTGGGCTGTTTCTACAGCTTTGGTGCGGTGGCTTTCGGCCAAGCGGATGTCAATTCCGGCAAAACTGCTCCCCAGTTGTTGGTAAAAGTTGGACAGTTGATTGAAAATTTGGCGGGATTCTTGGAGTTTTTGACTGGCGAGTGTGTAATTTTGATTGGAAATAGCACTGCTGGCTTCTGTCATCAAACGCTGGCCTCCTTGGACGCTCAGCAGGCTGCTGTCTTGCGTCAGAGGGCGAAGATTGTTGGGGTCTGTGGGGTCGTCGGCGGGTTCGACTTGCGGTTGGTTCTCTGGCCCAGAAGGTTGTTGTGCTTGGACTTGGAGCGGTTGCAACAGGGTAAAAGCTGCGATCGCCCCGATCGTAATCCGGGCAGTGGAGCGAAGCCAGCAAACAGTTCCAGAGTATACCATGAAATTACTTTGCGCCTGTGCGCTTTAAAAAAATATTTAGCTTGAGCCGATCTTACCATTGGCGATCGCAACCGGCTAAGTGTAAACCAAATTTGTTGAAATGTCAAAGGGTTCGATCGGGAGAAAAGCTCAAAACGAGTTTTCTGTGAGGTGGTTTATCGGAAAAACACGCAGCCATCGAATAAAAATCGCCGGTTGAAACCGATCCTACACAAACTTTGGTCTCTCTCGCTTGAGACTAATGAAGTTAGTAAGGTGCTTATGACGGGCCCTACCGCTGTTAGTTACAGTTTCAAACCCCTCAGGGTGAAAACATCCCTGACAGCTTATAAATATGTTTGATAAATCTACATGAAAATTAAACAGGAACATTTCTGATGGTACAACCCGGCAAACCGACCTCCGACATTCTCCAAAATTATCAAGGTATCGGAGTTCCAGAAGAAAGTCTGGCAGTGATTTTGCAGCGCGGCGGCGACGAATTGCTGCTGTCAAAAGCGGACGATCGCTTTACAGTCCGCCCCTCATCAACAGCATCAGCCTCAAACGATTGGGCTGCAACAACTGGGGCAAAACTCAACCGCCGCGTCGGCCAAAGCAATCTCGATGAATATCTCGTTGCGCCCTCTAGCCTAGAAGCAGCAATGCAAGCAGCCCGCGCCAGCGATGCTGTAGCTTTTGCCAGCCACGTCTATTGCCCCGCGAACAATCCGAGTACATTCTTTTATTTAACCGACCAAATTACGATTCAATTTGGCGAACAAGTAGACGAACAATCGCGAAAGGCGATCGCCAATGCAGCAGCTTTAAAAATAGTCCGGCCAGTAGAAGGAATTCCCAACACCTTCGTCTGCGAAGTCACTAAACAAGCAACAGAAAATCCGGTCAAAATTGCCAACCGCTTGACAAGATATCCAGAAGTTTTGATCGCCGAGCCCAACATTTTAGTAGAGACGCAGCAGCATTACACGCCCCGCGATCCGCTTTATCCCAAACAGTGGTATCTCAATAACAAAGGCGGCAACCAACTTGTCGGCGGTGCTCAAATTTATGCCGAACCAGCTTGGGACATCACTCGTGGAGTTCGATCGATCGTAATTGCCATCGCCGACGATTCAGTTGACATCACCCACCCAGATTTTCAAGGCCAAGGCAAAATTGTCTCACCCATCGATTTCAAAGACGGCGACACCTCCCCGATGCCAGTCGCCGACTCAGACAACCACGGCACAAGTTGTGCCGGCGTCGCCATTGCAGAAGAAAACGGCAAAGGCATTGTCGGCGTCGCCCCCGGATGCGCCCTGATGCCCATCCGTGCCAGTGGTTTTCTCGATGACGATTCTGTCGAAAAAATATTTAATTGGGCGATCGAAAAAGGGGCCGCCGTCATTTCTTGCAGTTGGGGGCCTGCTGCAGTTTACTATCCCCTTTCCCTGCGGCAGAGTGCCGTTATCACCAAAGCCGCCACCCAAGGGCGGGGCGGCAGAGGCTGCGTTATTCTGTTCGCTGCGGGGAATGCCAACCGCCCAGTCAACGGTACTGTTAACGAGAAAGGCTGGCCCAACAACGTCGTGGAGGGTCAAACTAGATGGCTAAACGGATTTGCCGTTCACCCCGACGTAATTGCCGTCAGCGCTTCCACTTCCCTCAACAAAAAAGCAGCCTACAGCAATTGGGGTAGCAGCATCTCGGTTTGCGCCCCCAGCAACAACGCGCCGCCGGGAACTTGGTTGCCAGAAACCGGATTTATCGCCACGCCGCCGGAGGTGACGCAGTATTTGCCCGGTTTGGGGGTGTTTACTGCCGATCGAGTGGGCGATCGGGGCTACGACTGGGGGGACTATACTGATACTTTTGGCGGTACTTCCAGCGCCACTCCAGTAGTCGCTGGGGTTGCAGGGTTGATACTTTCGGCTAACCCCCGTTTGACGGCGCGGGAAGTGCGGGGAATTCTCGAACAAACTGCTGAGAAAATTGTCGATCCCGATCCCGATCCCCAGTTGGGCAATCGCATGGGAAATTACGATCCTAACAACGGCCGCAGCGATTGGTTTGGTTACGGGAAAGTGAATGCTTTGAAAGCTGTGCAAGCTGCGGTGAGAAAGGGCGGCGGCAATCCGAATATCGGCGGTGCGGTGTTCAGCGATATTTCTGGACATTGGGCACAGAAGTTTATTGAAGCTTTGGCTGCGGCGAATATAATTAGCGGTTTTCCTGACGGTTCTTTTCGGCCTGATGAGAGTTTAAACCGTGCTCAATATGCGGCGCTGTTGGTGAGTGCGTTTAGTCCGATTCCGAGGGTGCCGGCTACAAATTTTATTGATGTTTCTGCTACTTTTTGGGCGAGAAGTGCGATCGAACGGGCAAATCGGGGGGGTTTTTTGGCGGGGTTTCCCGGGTTGAAGTTCGGCCCGAATCAGAATTTGACTAAGAGTGAGGCGATCGTATCTTTGGTTAACGGTTTGGAACTCAAGGGCGGCAATCCTGATTCTTTGAAAGTTTACAACGATCGTTCTCAAATTCCTAATTTTGCTTTAAGTGCGATCGCCACAGCAACTGCTTTGAAGATTGTGGTTAATTATCCTTCCCGCGATTGGCTTTCGCCGCAGCGGGATATTACCCGCGCTGAGATTTCGGCTTTGATTTACCAGACTTTGGTGGCGATTAATCGGGCAAAGCCGATCGATTCTCCTTACATTGTGTAATGGCAATTGGTTCGTAGTGAGGACTTAAGTTATCAGAATTTTATGATAACTAAAGCCCTCACTACCAACCTATTTTGTGCTGGCCGCTTTTAAGCTCTAAAATCCCCCAAAGCTTTCAAGGCAAATTGTGGCAAAGCTAACATCCTGCGCCACCGCCAAGGTTCTTGATAAAGTCGGTACAACCATTCTAAATGATTGTCACAAAACCAAGCCGGCGCGCGGGTTTTTGTTCCCGCCCAAATATCGAAACTGCCGCCTACTCCCACCCAAATTGACTGAGGGCAAAGGTGTCGGTGTTCGGCAATCCAAAATTCTTGGCGCGGCACTCCCAATCCTACAAAAATCAGTTTTGGCTGCATTTGTTTGAGGCTTTCACGGAAGTCTTTCTCTTCATCTGCGGAAAGATAGCCGTGTTGAGAAGCAATCGACAATCCGTTAACCTTTTGCTGCCAAGTTTGGGCCGCAGCAGCCGCTACTCCTGGGGAACCTCCAAAGAAAAATAGTGGTTCCGAATCCGGCAATTTTCCGGCTTGTTGCAGCAGCGATTCTGCTAATTCAATCCCCGGATAGCGCTGTGCCGGTTTGCCACGCAGCCGCAAGTACAGCACCACTCCCGAACCGTCTGGAATCACCAGTTCCGCTTTGCGGATTACATCGGCTAAAGCCTGATTTTGCTCGGCTTGCATCGCCATTTCAGCATTCAGCGTCACGACGTGACTTCCTAACCCTTGATGCAGGCGCTGCATCAGCCAACCTGCATAATCATCTAATATGTGAACTGGTAGTCCCAGCACTGAAAATTGCGGGCGCGATCCATCCATATTTTTTTCTTTGAGATTCCTACACACCTAGTTATTTAAATTAGCTGAGATTGGCGATCGACGCTAGAGCAGTCTTGGTCGCAAAAAACCCGGTTTGTGCCACCAAGAGTCTGTTAAGTCATCGTTCGGTGGCCCAGAAACCGGTTTTTTTGTAAGCGACGGGTCGCGCAAGTTCATTAGAGTTGGCCAGCCAAGTGCGATCGAGCATTAGTGTTCGATTTTTTTGACAGACCCGTCAGCGTACCATTCCATCGGTACTAGCTCAATTTTACCATTAATTTTCACTGTAGAGTAGACAA
Source organism: Microcoleus sp. MON2_D5 (assembly GCF_036701905.1). NCBI lineage: Bacteria > Bacillati > Cyanobacteriota > Cyanophyceae > Oscillatoriales > Microcoleaceae > Microcoleus > Microcoleus sp. MON2_D5. Next base: position 35,613 of record NZ_JAUBRM010000042.1, on the reverse strand, counting down.
CTTTCACGAAATGAACGCTGTTGTTATTGTGGTTTTGGGTAGACATGGCAATTACCTTTTTGTGTTTGGATAACTTGAGAAATGATCTAATATCTGATATATTTAAAAGTCTATTCACCGCAAATCTACTCGCATCAGGAAAAAGAAGGAAAACGAAATGGCGATCGCAAAAACCCAGCGGCAAACCAGGTTGGATTATTACTACCAGCAAATCAAAAACATTATCCTCAAGCGCCAAAATCCAATTACTGGTTTGCTGCCGGCGAGTACCGCCGTTAACGCTCACGGCGACTACACCGATGCCTGGGTGCGCGACAACGTGTACAGCATTCTCGCGGTTTGGGGTTTGGGTTTAGCTTACCGCAAAATAGATGGCGATCAGGGCAGAACATTTGAACTCGAACACAGCACAGTCAAACTCATGCGCGGCTTGCTGTTTGCGATGATGCAGCAATCGAGCAAAGTAGAACATTTTAAAAATACTCAGTCGCCGCTAGATGCGCTGCACGCTAAATACAATACTCAAACTGGAAGTATTGTTGTCGGTGATGACAAGTGGGGACATTTACAGTTAGACGCTACATCTATATTCTTATTAATTCTTGCTCAAATGACGGCTTCCGGGCTGCACGTAATTTTTACAATAGATGAAGTAAATTTCGTGCAAAATTTAGTTTACTACATCGGTAGAGCCTACCGCACGCCGGATTACGGAATTTGGGAAAGAGGCCATAAAATCAATCGTGGCAATGCAGAATTGAATGCCAGTTCAGTTGGCATGGCAAAAGCAGCGCTGGAAGCAATAAATGGGTTAGATTTGTTCGGGATTAAAGGCTCTCAAGCATCGGTTATTCACGTTTTGCCAGACGAAATTGCCAGAAGCCGCATAACTTTGGAATCGCTTTTGCCTCGCGAATCTAGTTCAAAAGAAGTAGATGCTGCTTTATTGAGCGTGATTAGTTTTCCGGCTTTTGCTGTGGAAGACCGAGAATTAATAGAACGGACTCGAAATAAGATTATTGACAAATTGCAAGGAAAATACGGCTGCAAGCGGTTTCTGCGGGACGGACACCAAACAGTGTTGGAAGATGCCGATCGCCTGCACTACGAACCCACAGAATTAAGGCAGTTCGAGCACATTGAATGCGAGTGGCCGCTATTTTTCACTTATTTGCTCTTGGACGGCATATTTCAGGGGAATCAAGCTCAAGTGCAAGAGTACCAGCAGCGTTTGGAATCTCTAGCAGTCGATCGCTCTGGTTTGCCGCTGCTACCCGAATTGTACTACGTCCCCGCCGAAAATATAGAAGCAGAAAAGCTAAATCCCAGCAGCCAGCAGCGCTTACCGAATGAAAATATTCCCCTAGTTTGGGCGCAAAGTCTGTATTTTCTCGGTCAATTGCTGAACGAAGAATTAATCGCAGTTGGCGACATCGACCCGCTGGGAAGGCACCTATCAGTGGGCCAACACAGAGAACCTTTAGTGCAAATTGCACTGTTAGCTGAAGACGAAGATTTGCAAGCCGAATTAGCCGCTAACGGCATTGCGGCACAAACCCCAAAACAGGTAGAACCAATTCAAGTCCGCCAGACTAAAGAATTATCAGCTATTTACACGCAAATTGGACGAAACGACCAATTAGGCTTAACCGGCCGCCCCGTGCGCCGTCTGCGGAGTTTAACAACTTCTCGGGTGTTTAAAATTCGCGAAGAGGCGATCGTATTTCTCCCCTCATTTTTGAACCGACAAGAGTTTTACTTAACTTTAGATTACCATTTTTTAGTAGCTCAAATCAAGAGCGAAATAGCTCACATTCACCGCCACTGGTATCAGTTGGGACGCCCTACGGTAACGCTGATGCTGACTCACACGATGCTGGAAACCGGCCGGGAAGCGTTGTTAGAATTAATGAAGGAATTCCGAGATGGACACTGTAACAACACGCCAGTTAAACTCGGAAATCTTAAGCAGTTAATGCTGACGGCTGGCACGGAGAGAATTGATTTGATGCACGATTTTGAATTTACCGAATCTCCGGTGACAGGTGCAGTAGAAACGCGCAGCTATCTGGCTTACAATCCTGAAAGAACTTGGTCTTTGGGTCACACGCAAGAATTTAAATTAGAGCTTGAAACTAATACTCAGTTATTGCTCACCAGCCTGCGCGATTCAGAAAATTTGTACGAACAAATTGAGTTGCTACACACGCTAGTTCGCCTCAAAGGAATAAATTTTGATACAGGATTTGGAGGTGCCGAAGCCACTGTACAAGTTGTGGATTTGCTCAACGAAGTTTATACAAAAGCTGGAGAAAGTTCGCAATCAAAAATCCAATGGGCAGTCATCCGCCATGCCGCAGGTTTGCTGGACAAAGTTGATATCAGCTTGTCCGATGCGGTGACAGATATTTTGGTGCGGCAAAAACAAATTGCTGTGGGGAAAGCCTACAGCGAAGATTCGATAATTTCGCGACCAGGTTCTTACACGGAAGTGATGGACAAAATTCGCCAGTTCTGCGGAGAAGATATTCGCGATAGAGTTCTCACCCAAGAAATTCTAATTTACCTCAGCGTCCTAATTAAAGCAGAACCGCAATTATTTAAAGGTCTGCTGACACTGAGAGTTAGCTACTTTATTCTGCTGTTAACAAGCGAACTAGCCCGCGAATTGGGAGTGACCCAAAATGAAGCTTACGAACATTTAATGCAGCTAAGTCCCTTTGAAATCAAAAATCGCCTGCGCCAAGTGTTGACAGAATACGAGGAAATGAATCAAATCCTCAAACAGCAAGAATCCCTGCGCGTCAAACAGCAGGAAAAAGATATTGAATGGGTAGTAGCGCCAGTTTCCGAAGAATCGCAAATGCTTGCGGGAGGATGGCGGCGGAAGCGGCAAATGGAAGGTGCTGTCAATCGCGTACCGAAGGATTTTTATCCGAGTGTTTGGGGACTGCTGCGGCACTGCAAAGGCTTGATAATTGGCGACAAATTAGAGCGGCGCAATCGGTTAGATAGCCATATTATATTATCGGAAATGACGCCGGGAGAAAAGAATTTCGCGCTACAAATCGAGCATTTGTTGAATAAGATTGTGGCGCCGGAATACCGACAAGTCAATATTGAGGCGCTGATGGAGTTGGCGGCGATCGCCCAGCGCAACCCTGAATTGCAAGTAGAAGAATACATCGTTTTAGATGTATTAGTCGGTCACGCTGTTCGGCTAAATTGGCAAGGAAAATACCCGGAAAGAGCCGATAAATACGACGAAGATAAAGCGGCGGCTTGGCAAGCTTTTTACAATACTTCGCCTTACGTTTGCGCGAGTCACGTACTCGATGCTTTCCGGTTCTTGACGAAGTTTGGATAGATTGAGTGCGGGTGGTTAATACAAGCTACCCCCTCGATAGTTCAGGGGTGGAAACCGCAACTACACAAACTAAGTCCGCCTCTGCGGACTAAGAAATAAGGGAGATATTTAAGCTTGATGGGGATTATGCGAGAGCCGTCATACAGCGAGCGATGGCTATTATAAAGCAGCTTGCGCCCGCTCTGCACGTCCTTACGCGCCTGCTACACATCACCCGCACCGCATTTTTGGTACGGTTGGCAACACCAGCGATCCTTCCCCCGACGCTCGCGCCGTGCAGAGTTCGCTCGGCTGGCTCATCATGGCGTTGCCCCAGTATTGTCGGTTTCTAGGAATAGTTTTGTACGGTTTTCTTCACTGCCAATTAATTCTGATTCTTTCACGTTCATTCGGGTAAATACGACCAACTCAGTGGGGTTTTCCTGGCTGTTGCTCCTACTTAGAAAGCGGCATCATGATAACTGTAAGCAACGAGCTTCAACCCAAACTTTCGTTATAAAGTCTTACCAATCTTTGAGGTGACAGATTATGTTGATGCGCTATTGGCAACCATTCACAGAAATTGAAACGATCCGCCAGCAACTCGATAAAGTTTTTGACCAACGGGCAACAACGAAAGATAACTCACAAGCCACTTGGATGCCCGCTGTGGAATTTGCTGATGCTGGGGACAACTTCGTATTAAAAGCGCAACTGCCTGGAATTGACCCCAAAGACATTGACGTTCAAGTCACTCGCGAAGCAATTTCTATCTCTGGCGAACGCCGCTACGAAAACACAGACGAAAAACCCGGCTACGTCCGCTCAGAATTCCGCTATGGCAAATTCCACCGGACGCTTCCCTTACCCGCACACATTCAAAACGACTCTGTGCAAGCTGAATACAAAGATGGCATTCTAACGCTAACGCTGCCCAAAGTGACTAAAGCTCGCAATAAAGTCGTCAAGATTAATTTGGCTCAAATTGCTGGAAATCCAGCGAATCCGACCCTGGAACAGGCTAACCAATAACGATCGGCGTTTGGTGTAACGAATGGTGAACTCTGTACGCAGAAGGCTGCGCTTAATTGAGTGAGGCAAATTTTCCCAAAGTGAGCCTCGTTGGATTTACCTAACAACAACGGAATTGGAAAAACTCATACCGGGAGCTACAATTGCTCTCGGTATTCTTTATTTGGGAAAGTTTTAGAAAAGCTACCTATAGGTGTAGCGAATCTGGTTGACTACTTCGAGTGCAGATTTTGGAGAATCGCAATAGTTCACCCAAATATTGGCACCAGATTTTGCTAATTCAACGGCGATGCCAGCACTAATTCCTTTCGAGCTACCTGTGACAAGTGCAATCTTATTGGCAAGCATAGTTAGTATTGAAAAATACAGCTAATTCCACCTATTCCCCAAGTTTGGCCAACTATGCGATCGCTCTCCTTTCTATTTTAGATTTTGGAGCTACCATTTGCACAGTCGTATTGCCAGTCCAATTAACCTAAACTTTTGGCTGTAATTTTACACTGTAAACTGTGAATGCGTTCAAGGTCAATGAAAGCTACGGTCATTGCTTGAATTTTATCGTCAATTTTAACTATCAATTTTAACGCCCGCTAAAAAACAGCAATCCCACCGAGGGAGGCATATTTTGTTTCATACCCAAGGGCGTGAGCACATGGGACGTTGGTAAGAGGGTGAGGGATTAACAGCCTGCGTCCACGTTTCGCTGTGCGGGTACACGCCCTGGTTTTTGGACAGCGTTTGGTGGTTGTGTTACCGCTAAACGAATTAACCTGAGGAGTGATGCCGTTAATTTAGACTTTGATACCAAGCATGACAGTTGGCGGTAAGCTCACTCTCATGCGTTTTCAAGTAACTCGCAGTCGCGATAGCTAGCCCAGTTTTTGCACAATATCGTTGATAACGGTAAGGCAGGAATGTTTTGACGCGAGTACGATCGCCATCAACGCCCCACTTTTTGGGAAACTACACCCAAACCAAAACCCCAACACGCCCGCCATGCCCAAACTTCCCGAATGCGCTCGCTGTCTCCTCGATCGCCCCCAACCCACACTTAATCTGTGCAGTTCATCCGACAGGCTCAGACACCGACACTTGCCCCGACTTTTGAGCAGACGCCAACGCTGAACCCGATGAAGTGTGGGAAGCCGAAGGGGCAAGCTACTATGGTGGCGAATTGATTCTGCAACCGAGGCAGCGGTGGACACCAGAAAGAAAAACAGTTAGAACTTTTGGATACCCACCCACTGTTTACTGACCCGTGTCCCCAATGTGAAATGACTTACCCCCAGTATGAAACGCCGCCTGTTCATTGGGATTGTTCGGCTTGCGGATGGATAGATGATTCGGTTTGAGGTGATGGTTGACAACGATAATTATCAGCAACGGCAAAACACTCGATCGACACCCCCCTTGAAAGTGCAGCCAACTAATCCCCCAACAAACACCCAAAACGCGCCTTGAGGCAGCACAGTTAACAACACAATCTCATGAGGCCATGATTGCCAGAAGCGAAACATGAGCTCACTTTTGTTGAGTAAATTACTATGTTACGATCAGCTCCAATAATAATTAACTTTTAAAACCGGCCTTAACCTCACACTCAATTCCCTTGCGATCGGTAGAATAACAATGACCATCAACTTAGCTGGCTATCAATTCGTTGAAACCCTCCACAGCGGGATAAGAACTTCAGTCGATCGCGCTCGGAAGGATTCAGACTTTTCCAGCGTGATCGTCAAAAGGCTAAAGGCTGAGTATCCCACTCTTTCGGACATCACCCGCTTGCGACACGAATATCAAATCCTGCACAGCTTGAACGTAGAATCGATTATCAAAGCCATTAGTTTAGAAAGCTATAAAAACGGTTTAGCACTGATATTAGAAGATTCCGGCTCCGAGTCTCTCAACGATTGGATGAAGGGTAAAAAAGTCTCAATCATTCAATTTCTTTCTTTGGCTCTCCAGCTTGTCTCTGCCTTAGCAGAACTCCACAAACATAACATTATTCATAAAGATGTAAAGCCACAAAATATTATCATCAACCCAGCCACTGAAAAAGTTAAAATTATTGATTTTAGCATCGCTTCGCGCCTGGAGCGAGAAAATTCGACGCTCAGCCATCCCGATTTGCTCGAAGGCACACTCGCCTATATGTCGCCCGAACAAACTGGCCGGATGAATCGGTCAATTGACTACCGCACTGATTTTTATTCACTAGGCGTTACCTTCTATGAAATGCTCACAGGCGAGTTGCCCTTTAATTCCACAGACCCGCTAGAATTGGTACACAGCCATATTGCCAAAACTCCCATTCCCCCTCACCAGCTAAATCCTGAAATCCCACCACAAATTTCAGCGATTGCGATGAAGTTATTAGCTAAAAATGCTGAAGACCGCTACCAAAGCACTGAAGGACTAAAATTTGACTTAGAAACTTGCTTGATAAAACTACAGGCTAGCGGATATATTTCCAACTTTGTTGTGGGAAGTGCGGATAAAGCAGGGCAATTAAATATACCGCAAAAGCTCTACGGTCGCGACCAAGAAATTGAAAAAATTCTAGAAACTTTCGATCGCGTTGCCAGTGGCACCAGCGAATTAATGCTGGTTTCCGGTTATTCCGGGATAGGCAAAACAGTTTTGGTCAATGAAGTTCACAAACCCATTGTGCGGCAACGAGGTTATTTTATTGCGGGGAAATTTGACCAGTTCAAGCGCAATATTCCTTATGCTTCCCTGATTCAAGCATTCCAATCCTTAACTCAGCAACTTCTAACCGAAGGCGAAGCAGAAATTCAAATTTGGAAAGAGAAACTATTAGGTGCTTTAGGCGTTAACGGGCAAGTGATCGCAGACGTGATTCCTGAAGTTGAACTGATTATTGGCAAACAGCCCCCCGTAGCAGAACTAGGGGCAACTGAAGCTCAAAACCGTTTCAGTCGCGTCTTTAAACAATTCATTGGCGTATTTACGACTATTGACCATCCCTTAGTTATCTTCCTCGATGACTTGCAGTGGGCGGATTCTGCCTCGTTGAAATTAATTGAATTGCTAATAAATGATTCTGATAGCAAGTATTTATTGCTGATTGGGGCATATCGAGATAACGAAGTTTATCCAACTCATCCGACGATTCAAACGATTGACAAGATTCGCCAAACTGGTGCGACCGTGAATAATATTGTCCTTCAACCATTACACCTGGTTCATGTCGAAGAATTAATTGCGGATACTTTAAATGAATCTGGCGGTTCGGAATCCCTATCTGTAAAGACGCGAAATTTCGCGTCTCTACTTTTTAATAAAACGCAGGGCAATCCTTTTTTCTTAAGTCAACTCCTCAAAACTCTCTATCAAGAAAATTTGTTAACTTATGATTTATATTCTGGCGTCTGGCAATGGAATATCGAGCAAATTCAAGCGATCGGCATCACCGATTACAATGTTGTCGAACTGATTGCTAGAAACATACGCAAATTGCCCGAAGATACACAAAAAGTATTAAAATTTGCTGCTTGTATTGGCAACACTTTTAACTTAGAAGTTTTGGCGATTGTCAATCAGGAATCATCCTTAGTCACGGCGGCGCAATTGTGGGCAGCACTTCAAGCTGGGTTGATTTTACCTTTGAGCAACGAATACAAAATTCCCCTCGTATTTAGTCAGGAAGAATCGGGCGGTTTTACCTTAACTGATGTGAAGGTTGACTACAAGTTTTTACATGACCGAGTGCAGCAAGCTGCCTATTCTTTGATTCCAGATGAGCAGAAAAAAGAGACCCACTTAAAAATCGGTCAACTGCTGCTGCAAAGTACAACGCCCGAAGACCGAAAAGAAAATATTTTCGCTTTAGTTAACCAACTCAATTATGGTACTGACTTACTTACCACTGAATCCCAAAAATATGAACTAGCCCAATTGAATCTGATTGCAGGTCAGAAAGCGAAAGCTGCTACAGCCCACGATTCCGCCGTCAAATATTTGCAAGTGGGTTTATCTCTGCTAGCGGTAGATAGTTGGGACAATCGGTATGAACTGACATTAAGGCTGCATGAGGAAGCAGCAGAGTCAGCATATTTGAGTGGTGATTTTGACGGAATGCAGAGATTCGTTGAGATAGTACAAAACTGCGCCAACACGCTATTGGACAAAGTAAAAGTGTACGAAGTCCAGATTCAAGCTTATATGGCGCAGAACAAGCTGGTGGAAGCATTGAATACGGGGCTGCAAGTCTTAAAGCAGTTGGAGGTAGAGTTTCCCGACTCGCCAAACCCATCTGATATTGGCCAGGCGCTGGGGGAAACTGCGGCAATTTTGAGCGGAACCCGAATTGAGGACTTAATCGATCTCCCTGAAATGACCGATCCTTATCAATTAGCAGCGATCAGGATTTTGTCAAGTATATTTTCTGCTTGCTATTCTGGGATGCCCGCACTGGTGCCTTTAACAGTGTGCAAACAGGTCGATTTATCCGTTCAATATGGCAATGCTTCTGTGTCTCCCTTTGCATATGCGGTATATAGTCTTCTTCTTTGCGGGGCGGTAGGAGATATTGAGCGGGGCTATGAGTTGGGCCAATTAGCTTTACGTCTAGTGTCAAAGTTAAATGCCAAAGAAATCGAAGTCAAGACTTGCCACTTAGTGTATGCTGCCGTTCAACATTGGAAAGAACACGTCCGGAATACCTTAGAACCTTTCCTGTCGGCTTTCTCTACTGGGCTGGAAACTGGAGATTTAGAATATGCTGGCTATGCCGTCATGGTGTGGAGTCATTACTCGTTTTTTGTTGGGAAGCAACTAATGCAACTCGAACAAGAGATAGCAACTTACACAGATGCAATTCATAAAATCAGCCAAGAAACAGCGCTTAACAATACAAAAATCTGTTGGCAAGCAGTCTTAAACATGATGGGAAAAAGCGCAAATTTCTGCCTGTTAAAGGGGGAAGTATACGACGAAGAGAAAATGCTGCTGCTATATCAGCAAACCAACAACCAACTGGCAATTCATTACTTATACTTGCACAAAGTTGCGCTTTGTTATGTGTTTGAAAATTACGCGGAAGCTTTAAAGAACATCCCTCAAGTAGAAAGTTCTTTCGGATCGTCTACAGGGCAGCTAACTGTTGTTATCTTCTATTTCTACGATTCTCTAGTACGGCTAGCTGTGTATCCTGAAACTTCGCAGTCCGACCAACAGGACATTCTTAACCGAGTACAAGCTAATCAAGAGAAATTGCAAAAATGGGCGCAGTATGCCCCAATGAATCATCTGCATAAATTCTATTTAGTAGAGGCCGAAAAATATCGTGTTTTAGGCGAAAAAGTAGAAGCGATCGAGATGTACGACAAAGCGATCGCTCTTGCTAAAGAAAACGAGTATATCAACGAAGAAGCACTAGCTCAGGAACTCGCTGCTAAATTCTATTGTTCATGGGGTAAAGAAAAGATTGCCCGAACCTACATGACCGATGCTTATTATGCCTATATGCGCTGGGGAGCTTTAGCTAAAGTTAAACATCTAGAAGAAAAATATCCGCAATTAATAGCGCGATCGCCTGCGGTCACCGAAACCCCTTTAGATCCTAAGATGACAATTGCTCCTTTGACCATTACAGGCGGTCAACCAGAGTTGCTAGACTTGGCAACTGTAATGAAAGCATCTATTGCCATTTCTAGCGAAATTGTTCTACCTAACTTGCTCACCAAGTTAATGAAAATTTTGATAGAAAACGCCGGCGCTGAAACTGGATCGCTTATTCTCTCAAAAGAGGGTCAACTTGTTATAGAAGCGGCGGGGACTAAAGATCGAGTCCGAGTGCTAGAATCTTTACCAGTATCAACTTATGGGCAAGTGCCTATCTCCGTACTTAATTACGTCACCAGAACTCAGAAAGATGTTGTTTTAAATGATTCCAGCCGCGAGGAAATCTTTAACGCCGACCCCTACATTGCCCAACACAAACCAAAATCAATTTTGTGTGCGCCTATCCTCTCTCAAGGTAAGTTAAGTGCCATCCTGTACCTAGAAAACAACGTGATTGCTGGCGCTTTCACGCCGAAGCGGGTAGAAGTGTTGCGGATGCTATCGGGACAAGCTGCGATCGCCTTAGAAAATGCCAACCTCTATCACACTTTAGAAGTCAAAGTAGAAGAGCGAACCGAGGAATTAAAAGCCAAAAATACGAGCCTAGAAGTGGAAATTCAAGAGCGACAGCGAGCCGAGCAAGCGGCCGAAGCCGCAAACCGCGCCAAGAGCCAATTTCTCGCCAACATGAGCCACGAACTTCGCACACCGCTCAACGGCATTTTAGGTTATACCCAAATCCTCAAACGAGACACAGGTTTAACCAGTCAGCAAAATTCTGGTATTAACATCATTCATCAGTGTGGCGAACACCTCCTAACTCTGATCAATGACGTTCTAGACCTGTCCAAAATCGAAGCCGGAAAAATGGAACTCTACCTCACCGACTTTCACCTGTCAGACTTTCTCCAAGGCATTACTGAAATCTGCCAGATTCGCGCCCAACAGAAGGGCATCTCTTTGATTTACGAACCGTTAACTCCACTTCCCACTTGCGTCCAAGCCGATGAAAAAAGGTTGCGGCAAATTCTCATCAACTTACTCGGTAATGCCATAAAATTCACCGAAAAAGGAGGCGTTAGTTTTAAAGTAGACAGGCTGGAGACTCAGCAATCTTTGTCATCACCAATCGCCAATCCCCAATCCCTAACAGCGAAATTTATTTTCCAAGTAGAAGATACAGGCATTGGCATCGCGCCGGAGGAACTCTCAAAAATATTTTTGCCCTTCGAGCAAGCCAGCGGTTCAGTTAGCCAGATAGAGGGGACAGGATTAGGGCTGCCAATTAGTCGCCAATTAGTGGAGATGATGGGCGGCGAACTGAAAGTAAAAAGCTCTGTAGGTAAAGGCAGTATTTTCTGGTTTGAGTTAGAGTTGCCTATTACCGAAACCTGGGAAGGAAATCAAAAAGAACCTGAAAAAATTATCAGGGGTTTCTCAGGCGACCGACGGAAAATTTTAGTCGTTGACGATCGCTGGGAAAATCGCTCAGTCCTAGTTAATCTTTTAGCTCCTATTGGGTTTGAATTAATGGAGGCAACGGACGGTCAAGACTGCGTGAATAAAGCGCTGTTATTTCAGCCGGACTGTATTATAATTGACTTAGTAATGCCAGTCATGGACGGCTTTGAAGCGGTGAGGCGGATCAGAAAAATCCCTGCATTGAAAGATGTAATCGCGATCGGAACTTCTGCTAGCATTTTATCCGGCGAGCCCCACAGCATTTTCCAGGCTGGTTGCAACGCTTTTCTCCTCAAACCAATTCGGGCAGAAAAGTTATTAGAATGCTTGGGCAACCATTTAGGTTTAGAATGGGTTTATGAGGAGCGAACAACTTTCCGTTCAGAAGGTATATTTACCGATGCCTCTTCCCAAATCCAAGACCAACAAATGATTGCTCCCCCTTCGGAAGAAGTTGCAGTCCTGTTGGATTTAGCGATTAAAGGTGAACTCCTCAGTATTGAGAAGCGAGCCAGCAAGCTGAAGGCAATAGATATGCGTTATGCACCTTTTGTCAATCAGTTGCTTGAATTAACTAAAAACTTTGAAGAAGACAAATTAGTAGAATTTGTTCAACAGTTTAGATGAGGAGTAAAAATGACTAGCGAATCTTTAGACAGAGGCACCATTTTAATTGTGGATGATACGCCCACTAATCTGGGTTCAGTATTGGATTTTTTGAGCGCATCTGGCTTCACTGTTTGGGTAGCTCGCAGTGGGTCTAGCGCTCTCAAAAAAGTGCAATATTCCCAGCCTGATTTAATTTTGTTGGATGTTCTGATGCCAGAGATGGACGGATTTAAAACCTGTCAAAATTTAAAAGCAAATGACTTAACTAAAGATATCCCAGTTATTTTTATGACCGCGCTGGACGATACAGAAAGCAAAGTCAAAGGCTTTAATGTGGGGGGAGTTGATTATATCACTAAGCCCCTTCAACAGGAAGAAGTTTTAGCTCGGGCTATCACGCACCTGAATCTGCGAAATCTAACTAAAAAGCTTCAGGCGCAAATTGTCGAGCGCGAGCGAGCGCAAGCCGACCTACAAGTTTTGACACAAGAGCTCGAGACGCGAGTAGAACAGCGCACCGCTGAACTTTCCCAAACGAATGAACGCCTCAACCAGGAGGTTGCTGAACGCAAGCTTGCAGAAGCAGCTTTGCAAGCATCCGAAGCGCGAGAGCGGCACAAAGCCCTAGAGCTCGAAAATTCCCTGCACGAACTCAAGCAGGTGCAAAGCCAGCTCATTCAGAGCGAAAAAATGTCCGGGCTAGGTCAGCTCGTAGCTGGCGTAGCCCATGAAATCAATAATCCAATTAATTTTATTTATGGAAATCTTTCTTATGCTCTGGAATATTCAAAAACTTTGGTCACTATCCTTGACCTCTACGAAAAGCACTATCCTAATCCGGCTCCAGATATACAAGCAGAAATCGCCACAAGCGAGCTAGATTATCTCAAAGACGACTTGCCTAAAATGTTCAAATCGATGTACTTAGGAGCCGATCGCATCCGCGAAATCGTTTTATCTTTGCGCCTCTTTGCACGGCAAGAAGGATATGAAATGAGATCGGTCAACCTTCACGAAGGGATCGACAGCACGCTGATGATTTTACAGAGTCGGCTAAAATTTAACTCAGACCGCCCCTCGATTGAAGTGGTTCGGGACTATTGCCCAAACCTGCCCGAAGTGGACTGTTATGGGGGAGAAATGAATCAGGTATTTATGAATGTACTTGCAAATGCGATCGATGCTATTGACGAGTGGAACACGCAGAGATCGCTAGAAGAAATTAAAGCGAATCCTAGCGTGATTCGGATTAGCACAGAAGTAACAAGCAGCAATTGGGTAGCTGTCCGAATTGTGGACAATGGGCCAGGGATCTCGGAAGAGGTTCGTCGCCACGTATTTAACCCGTTTTTTACGACAAAACCCCCCGGTAAGGGCACAGGGATTGGGCTATCGATTAGCTGGCAAATTGTAGTGGAAAAACACCGGGGAAGCTTGGGGTGTATTTCTGCACCAGGCGGGGGAACAGAGTTTACTATTGAGATTCCGATTCGGCAGGAGTCTCCTGTCTTGTCGCTGTCCGCTTGATCTTCTGCAAAAAAGTTAATGAATCCATCGGGTTAATTTTTTAAACTACTCCCCAATCTAGCCAGCTTAAAAAAAGTTGTGTGGCCGCTGCTTGTCAAGTTTCCTCACCAACGCTCGTCCGGCTTAATTAGTTTAAAAGTAGCTTTACAGTCTTCCAGCGCTTAGTGTTCGCAGTTGCGGAGAAAATCGGGTAATTTGTTTAAGTTTCACGAGTTGGTAGGTGGAATGCTACTTTATAGACTGTTAATTTGGAGAACTAGCTACTATTGCTTCAACCAGAAACAAACCAACTTTCTTGTGCAATCCCTGGTTTTGTTGGGGACAGCCAAGGTGAATCAAGCATTTAGGGCACCCGTCAGAACACTCGCAATTTAAGGCTAGAGACATTGCTTTAGCAGCAAATAACGGTAGATGTTTCCCCATTTCTTCAGATGCTCCATTTCCCCCATCTGTTGTATCAAAAAAATAGGCGACTGCTGGTCAACCCTGGTTCCCATTGTCCGCGTGGGGCGCATACTCATCGATTGAATTATAGCGAACTGATTTTTGTTATTTGATATTTTCCAGCCAATGAGGGTTAGTCATGTTGTACTTCCAGAAACCTGAGAAATGCTATATATAGCAAATATATTTTGAGTTACAGCTTTGCAGTAGCCCAGAAGCGCTACTGCAAACCCCGAACTACAAAACTCCTTTAGAACTCGGAATCCGACTGGCGCGTCGCGGATCGATTTCTACCGCCATCCGCAGAGCTCGCGCAAATGCTTTAAACGCCGCTTCCACAATGTGATGAGAATTTCCCCCCTGCAACTGGCGAATGTGCAGTGTCATTTGAGTGTGGTTCACCACCGCCGAAAAAAACTCTTTGACTAATTCGGTATCGTAAGTGCCGATCCGCTGGTTGGGAATTTCCAAGCTGTAACTTAAGTGAGGCCGTCCCGAAAAGTCTAGCACTACTTCAATTAAAGCTTCATCCAAAGGTGCGATGAAATGCCCGAAGCGAGAAATGCCCGATCGATCGCCGACAGCTTTTGCTAGCGCTTGGCCTAAGGTAATTCCCACATCCTCGTTCGTGTGGTGGTCGTCAATCTCCAAATCACCGATCGCCTGCACGTCCAAATCGATCAATCCGTGAGAAGCAATCTGGTGCAACATATGGTCTAAAAACGGAATCCCCGTAGACGCCTTGCAAGTTCCTACACCGTCGAGATTCAGGCTGGCCGTGACATCCGTTTCCAGTGTCGTGCGTTTCACCAAGGCGGCCCTAGCTGGTTGAACTGAAGTTGCAGGAGGCACAGAAGGGCGATCTATTATCTCCATAATTCGCAAGGGGTCATTCATTAGTTATTGATAATTAGTAATTGAAGATTACAGATTGAGCAGCGCTGATTCTCAAGTGTTTAGTTAAGAGAATTATCCACAACTCAAAACTCTCGAAAGGGGCGGCTTTTGCATAAAACTTACTTGTTAAAGTTAAAGTTTATTGTCTCAACCCGCCCCTACATAACTCAAAATTCTCGACAACTGTTACATTCCCATGATTTCGTAACCGGCATCGACATACAAAACTTGACCCGTAATTCCGCTAGCGAGATTGCTGCACAGAAAAGCCGCAGCATTTCCCACTTCCTGCTGAGTCACCGTCCGCCGCAGCGGCGCCACTTCCTCAACGTGGTGGATCATGTCCAGAATACCGCCAACTGCTGACGAAGCAAGAGTCCGAATCGGGCCAGAAGAAATCGCATTTACCCGAATATTTAACGGGCCCAGTTCAGCAGCCAGATAGCGAACATTCATTTCCAAAGCCGCCTTAGCAATTCCCATCACATTATAATTAGGAACTACCCGGACGCCGCCCAAATAAGTCAGCGTCACAATACTGCCACCCTCGGCCATCAGCGGTTTAGCTGCTGCACAAAGCCGTACCAGCGAGTAAGCGCTAATATCCAAAGCATTGGAAAAACCTTGGCGCGAAGTGTTGGTGAAATCTCCCGAAAGTTCGTCCTTGCCGGCAAAAGCCAGACAGTGGATCAGGACATCTAACTTGCCCCACTTGTCGGCGATGGTTTGAAAAGTAGACTCAATTTCGCTCTCGTCTTGGACATTGCAGGGCAAATACAGACTGGGATTGAGCGGTTCCACCAGTTCAGCGACTTTGCGCTCGTGCTTGCCTTTCTCGTCCTTCAAATAAGTTATGCCGAGGTTGGCCCCAGCTTTGTGGAGCTGCTGAGCGATACCCCAGGCGATCGAGCGATTGTTGGCAATGCCCGTAACAAGAGCATTTTTTCCGGTCAAATCTATCATCTGTATTTCTTCTAGAAGCAACTAGCACCGTTCTCATTGGCTCTGTGCGACAACCCCGCCAGTTTAGACACAACTGATTCAGCTTTAACTGATTGAGACACAATTGAGACACAATTGAGACACAATTGAGACACAATTATATTAATTTTGCTGTGGAGCTACATGGGGGCGGAATTGAAAAAGTTAAGAGAAGGGCTAGATTTAATCATACAGTGCGTGTTTACCTTAACATTAGATGGAAGTAACCGAATCCTTGGATATTGGAGGTTGGGCAGTATATTTACTCAATAAGGTTAATCGGCAAGTTATAAAGTATTGATTAGTACAGAAGGATCTAGTCGTGACGCATGATAGACCGCTAGCAGCCGTGTTCCGCCAAATCAGCGGCGGGGCGTTTCCACCCATTGTGGAAACCTTTGAACGGGGCAAGACAATTTTTTTCCCTGGAGACCCGGCTGAGCGCGTCTACGTTCTCATTAGAGGTGCTGTGAAGCTCTCCAGGGTGTACGAAGCAGGGGAAGAAATTACAGTCGCCCTCCTGCGCGAAAATAGCGTATTTGGGGTGCTGTCTCTGATTACGGGACACCGATCGGACAGGTTTTACCACGCGGTAGCCTTTACGCCGGTAGAGTTGATCTCGTTGCCGATCGAACAAGTCGAGAAAGCGCTCAAGGAAGACCCGGAACTGTCGATGGTGATGCTGCGGGGACTGTCGTCTCGGATTTTGCAAACCGAGATGATGATTGAAACGCTGGCCCACCGAGATATGGGTTCGAGACTCGTCAGCTTTTTGCTGATTCTGTGCCGGGATTTTGGCGTGCCCGGTACAGAGGGGATTACGATTGATTTGAAGCTGTCCCACCAGGCGATCGCCGAAGCGATCGGCTCGACTCGGGTAACGGTGACTCGTTTGCTGGGGGATCTCAGACAAGAAACCATGATCTCGATCCACAAGAAAAAGATCACAGTCCACAACCCGGTGGCTTTAAGCCAGCAATTCACTTGATGCCGAGAAAGTATAGGATTTTGGATTTTGGATTTTAGATTCAATCCAAAATCCAAAATCCAAAATCTAAAATCGGAATGACTGCTGGATACATCCTGGTATTTGTAATGTTAGTGTTGGGGGGTGTGATCGCCACTGTCAGCGATCGCCTTGGGACGAAAGTCGGCAAGGCAAGGTTGAGCTTATTCAAGCTTCGCCCCCGCGATACTGCTGTTGTTGTGACAGTGATGGCCGGCAGCATCCTGTCAGCAATTACTCTGGCCATTTTGTTTGCTACTAGCAAGCCGCTGCGAACGGGAGTTTTTAGAATAGACGAGATTCAAAAAAGGCTCAACAACGCCCGCAGAGAAATCAACCAGGCCACTCAAGAAAAAAATCGAATTGAAACTGAATTAGCTCAAGCAAGAGCCGCTCAAGCGCAAGCTAGAGCCAATTTAGAGCAAATTAATCAATCCCTCCAAGCAGCTAATGCTGAGCAAGCTCGGACGCAAACAAAATTAAACTCGCTGCGGGCCCAGCTCAACAGCGTGCAAGCAGCCAAGTCTAAAACTGAACAGCAGTTAAGTCAGGTAGAAGCGGCTAAATCTAAGACAGAAGAACAGCTCAGCAGCGTGGAAGCAGCTAAATCCCGCACCGAAGAACAATTGAAACTGGTTGAAACGATCCGATCGACTACACAAGCTCAGCTCGATCGCACGGAGAACCAATTGAAAACAGTTTCTGCTCAAAAAACGACTTTAGGATCGGAAATCGCCCAACTCCAAGAGGAACGCCAACAGTTAATCGAGCAGCGAGAGCAGGTAAAAACTCAAATTGCCCAGCGCGATCGAGAAATTGCCAAGCGAGACGCAGAAATTGCCCAGCGGGACAAGGAAATTGCCCAGCGAGAGGGAGAAATTGTTAAGCGAGACGCAGCAATTGTCGATCGCAACGAACTAATTGCCCAACGAGACAAGGAAATTGCTCAGCGGGTGCAAAATCTCGCCGAGCGCGATCGAACTATTGTCGAGCGCGACAAAGTAATTGCCGAGAGGGAAGCACTCTTAGAAACCTTGGCACAGCAACAAGCTCAACTCGAACAGCAACAAACTGTCTTGCAGCAGCAAGTGCAAGTTTTGGAACGCGACTTTCAGGCAATCCGCGAGGGTACAGTTGCCATCAGGCGCGGTCAAATTTTAGCTGCTGGCGTGGTTCGCATTATCGAACCCGGTATGGCGAGCCGCGCGATCGATCGGCTTTTGCAAGAAGCAAATAAAACCACCGTCGGACTGATGCAGCCGGAAAATAGGAAGGTTAGAGACCAGGTTATTCAAATTACTAAAGCAGAAATCGATCAACTAATTAGTCAGGTTAAAGACGGTCAAGATTACGTGGTGCGAATTGTCGCCGGCGCTAATTACCTGCGGGAAGAAAAGGTAATTAAGGTATTTGCAGAAGCAGAAATCAATCGAGTGGTTTTCCGCGCTGGAGATGTGATTGCAGGGGTTGCTGTCGATCCGGTGACTTTGACCGACGAACAGGTGCGACAGCAGTTGCTGCAATTGATAGAAGCTTGTCAATTTCGCGCTCGCCTGATCGGTGTTGTCGGCGGTAGAGTCCAAGTTGCCGACAGTCAGATTGAAACTTTAGCTGGTTTTATCGAGCGATTGCAGCAGTACGAGAAACCGCTGGACGTTCAGGCGATCGCAGCAGATGTCACTTACATCGCCGGCCCGCTTAAAATAGATTTAGTGGCTCTTGAAAACGGAGCCGTTGTTTTCCGCACCGGACAACAACCACCGGGTCGAGGAGATTTGAAAGTTAAATAATAAATTTGGTAATTAATAATGGGTAACTGGCTATGATTGTAGGTTTCGATCCAGGTAAAGACAAATGCGGCATAGCTGTAATGGGTAGAGATAAGAAGGTCTGCTACCATCAAGTTGTGCTGTCGGAAGCAGCGATATCTACTATTCAATCTTTGTGCCAACAGTTTCCCATTGAGTTATTAGTGATGGGAGATCAAACGACTTCTAAGAGTTGGAAACAAAAACTGACGCAGAGTTTGTCGCCGGAGATCGAAATTGTTCGGGTTGACGAGAGGTTCAGCAGTTTGGAAGCCAAAGAACGCTACTGGGAAATGTACCCTCCGACGGGACTTTCTCGCTTGATTCCCCAGGGGATGCGGACTCCGCCGCGGCCGGTAGATGATATAGTGGCGATCGTCCTAATTCACAGGTATTTAAACAAAAGTTAGTCAATTTTATAAGCGTTACCACTGATTCTTTTTGATTATTAAGGAATCAATATGTTGTGGCGGATATTGAATTTTTAACTTAAATAAAATACACCCTAAATTTAGTGAATCTATCATTAAATAACAGTTAGTGTTACTTGATGACAGCTTCGGTCAAGATTACCTTACCATTCTGCCGGACTTGCAGGCGTTCGGGGTTAATCGAATAGATAATATTGCCGTTAGTCGCTTCATAAGTTCCGTCGTCACCTGTCCTTACTTGCATGACATTGATTTGGCTGCCATTTATTTTGCTGAGGCCGCGGTAAAAAATTTCGCCTTCCTGGGTTTTGCAAATGTATATAGAAAAGTTGGGCGTTGCGAAAAATTGCACCATTTGGGCTCTCGGACATCCCTCAACTTGAGCAATTTGCAGCGGTTGATTATTGCCCAAAGTGTTGGGTACGATCGCCCGAACTTTGGCAATCGGTTGATTTAGTGGAGTTGCTTTTGCTGAGGCTGTCAAAAAGCCGTGAAGCGAAGCTATCCCGAAGGGAATCGCACTAATGCCTGCTATAACTAGACCTACTCCTTTAATGCCCTTAACTCTATCTTTATAAAACATCTTGTCACTCCTGGTTTTAACTATATAATTACATCTTAAGCGATCTTTGCTGGATATTAATAATATTTAATATCAGAGGTGAAAGGTGCAGGAACACGGTACACTGTCGGTTTAAGTAAGGTGCGAGCTGTGCACCCTACACCAGTAAAAATACATAAGTATGTCAATGCGATCGAAGGAAAGCAATCTCTTGCATTTATGACATTTTTAAGATTTTATGACTTGTTCGCGCCGATCTGAGAAACCGGGTTTCTTGATATATTTCTCGTTACTAAACCTTTGATTTTCGTAGAAACCGGGTTTCTCGCCTCCAATGCGATCGCGAACTGACTCAGTTACAGCGTAATGTTTATTTGCGCTTAGCTATTTAGTGAAGAATAAAAAGGGAAACAGAAGATACATTTTTTCTCCCATTTCCCATTTTTTAAATAACCGTCCTCCTGACTGCGAACCTGGTAATTAATTAACTGCTGCCAACTGTTTGTCTTTGATTTCCACAGGCGCGGTTAATGCCTCTTCCAATTCCGCACAGCCGAGTTTTTCCTCCAAAATAGCCATCACTTCGCGGCCGAAATCATTGGAATTACGCTGCCAAGCTTCCAAACAAATTTGCCCGAAAAACGAACCCAAAGGCTCGGGATTCCACAGCAACTTGCGCGCTGTCCAAGGCATCAAACTCATGGGATCGTAACCAGGTTGCAGAATCTCCTGTTTAAAGGCGTATTCTTCCAAAATTGTGTGCGGCTGCAGCCCGATAAAGAAAATAGCTGGTTCCACTTTATCGGCTCCGAAAATTCGCTCTAATTCTCGGTGATAAGCAATAGTTTGCCGGATGGTGTCAAAGGTTTCGTCAATGACGTTAAACGAGTAATTAACTGAAACCACATCGTTGTAACCTGCTGCTTTTAAATCGCGGCAATTTTCCAAAACTACTCGCAAGTTGTAGCCCATCCGCATTTTCCGAACCAGTTCCTGGGAACCGCTGGTGATGCCGATTTCAAAGTAATTCATCCCCGTTTTTACCATCAAATCGCACAATTCTGGTGTGAGATTGTCCGCACGGATGTAAGCGGCCCAGTGTATGTCGTCCATGCCGGCGGCGATGATTTTTTGCAATAATTCAACTGCATCGTCGATGAATTTGCGTGCTGGGATAAATTGAGCGTCGGTAAACCAGAAATTGCGGATACCTCGATCGTACAATTGCCGAATCTCCGCCACCACCTCATCCGCCGGATTGATCCGCACTTGTTTCCCTTCAATCACCGTATAAATGCAGTAACAGCAATTATGAGGACAGCCGCGCTTGGTTTGGACTCCCACGTAGAAGTCCATATCCTGTAGATAATAGGAAAATTCCGGCCAAATGGTTTCGATGTAGTTATAATCGCAAGCAGTTTTCTCGATGTTGGCTGGTTTTTCGTGAATTAGCTTCGCGCGCGGCACGGTTTCTCCCACCACATAACATCTTTCCTCGGCCAAATCTTCGCCCTTAATCAACTTCTCCAGCAAAGCTTCCCCTTCCCCCACCGAAACCACAGTTCCCGCCGGCAAACTGCGGCCCAACTGCTCGTAAAACACGCTCACAGCACCGCCTCCGACCACTGCACGAGCTTCGGGGCGGTATTTCCGGGCCCGCTTTAATCCGCGCTTAATCAGTCCCAAATTGCGCCAGAGTTCGGTGTAGTAAGACGCTGCTAAACGCAGTCCTCCGAGTGCTCCCCGGAACTTGATCAGCGGATTTTTGGCGTAGTAAAACTCGAAGGCATTTTGCAGCGGGTTGCCGCCCCTGCCGCCCACGGGCGCGTAAATTTGAATGTCCCGCCAAGAGAAAACCAGCAGAGTCGGCTTAAACTCGTCTATGCTGGCATCTAAAGCTTTAGCGAAATCCAGGGGGGGTACGGCACCTAAATCAAAAATGCGCTGTTCGACATCGGGAAACAGCTTGTGTACGTGATCCGAAAGATACACAACTCCGATCGGGAAAATAGGATTGCAAGGGAGGCGAACGTACAGGACTCGGTTTTCTCGGTTTTCCATGATTGCCATATCCTAAAGTGGAACTTTTTCAGCTATGTTAATATTCTTTTAATATAACTTTACAATCTGTCTAATTTTCGCAATTTGACATTAAATATTCTTAAATTTTTCTATTGGGATTAAGGCCGAGCTTGTTGGTGTCGATCGGCGACAGCAGTAGAAAAAAGCTAATTTTTAAGTCAATACAGCGTATTTTGACAGAAAATCCCAGCGTGGAGTTAAAAACCAGATATTTATCCGGTTAAATTTTAAGTTAGGTACGATCGGTCTCTAATCTGTGAGGGAGTTGGTAGTCGGCTTTACAGTAGGCTGGGATCGCCTAGTGTTAGCCTGAGAAGATAACTAAAACTTTTAGGCAAGGCTCCCTCAGCAGTTATGGCTCAAATTCTTGACCCCGTACCCTCAGACGCCGACAGCAAGATTCTGTGCTGCTACGTCAACGCCACCAGTCAAATTCAGATTGCTCGCATCGCCAACATTCCTAACTGGTACTTTGAACGAGTGGTGTTTCCCGGACAGCGCTTAGTGTTTGAAGCGATGCCGGCGGCAGCATTGGAAATTCACACCGGGATGATGGCCAGTGCAATTTTGTCGGATAAAATTCCTTGCGATCGCTTGCAGATTAACGAAGGCCCCTATTCAAACGTCAATCCTAGCAGATCGCCAGAGGCAGTTCAGGGCGATCGAGCAGTAATGGTCGGCCGCCCCAAATCCCGAGAAATCTCAGAACCTTTGACTGTCCCGGCACTAACCGCCGTCGATTAATCGCAGTTGTGAGTTTTGAGTTATAAATTGTCAGTTAATTGATAACTCCGCGCTCAAAATTCCAACTTCTGCAAAGCGGTAAAAACTCAACAGTTAAGAATCAAAGTTTCTGAAATGAATTTTAGATCAAGACTCACAACTGCAAATATTGTCCGGTTTTTCGTATTTCCCTGAGTTTTGTTAGCGGGCCCGAAAGCTGTGCAAAAATATCATTAAACAGCTTCTCGAATTTCATCCATGTCAGTAGAACCGATCGCCTCTTCCCCATCTTCTGCCCCAGTATTTGAGCCGGCGATATTCCGGCTTTCTCCCCTGATTAGAATCACGCTGTTGAGCTTGTACGCAGCCCTGACAATTCCATTGCCGTTTTTGTCGGAAGTAACTAAAGCACCCGTTCCCCCCGCCGCACTCTGGGCAGCAATTGTTGTCGGGGCTGTGGGCCTGTACGGCGTGCTCAGTGAAAGGGTAATTTTGAGCGAGGAAGGGATTGAAGTCACGTATCCCAAATGGTTTCCGCGTTTTTTTCGCAAGGGTTGGTCGCTACCTTGGACTGAGGTGAAAGCTCTCAAACCTCGATCGACCGGTCAAGGAGGTTTAGTTTACTATTTTTTGAGTCATTCGGGAGAAGGTTATTTGCTGCCAATGCGAGTGGCTGGGTTTGCTAAATTAGTCGGTTTGGTGGAAGCAAAAACAGGCATTGATACTAGAGATGTTCGCCCTTTGTCGCAGCCTTGGATGTATCTTATTTTGCTAGGATGTACGATGCTGTTGCTGTTGGTAGATGCGTGGACTATTGTCACGGCGATCGGGCTTAAAGGCAATCTGTAATATTATGTCCGGTAGAATAACCGTTATAAAGTTGGTACTGAGGACTTCAGTCCTCATAAAGCTTGCTCGGACTGAAGTCCTCACTAAGCTGTACTACATTTAGTTTTTATCTTTGGGGCGGGCTAGAAGCAACGGCTCACAAAAGTTGCCATCAAAATAAGTATATAGATTAAACGTGTGACAACTTACAAACCTCTTTGATTGTGTTATGTTCAGCGGCTACGCTCAGCTAAAAAACATTTAGTTAGTTTGCATTTTTAAAACTATTAAATTTATTGTGGGGTGGGCATCTTGCCCGCCCCCAATATGCAGGTTAAATGTAAAACATCTTATTATCAAACACGCGCAAAAAAGAAAAACCCGGCTTCTTTAAGAAAGCGGGTTTTTACGTATTCTATTGTTTATTTAAGCTACTTAACTTCAGCCGATCGCCGACTGTGAGGTGATTCGTAGTAAACTCCAGAACCTGTATCCGAGACAAAATGACAATCCCAGTAAGAGCGAATAAAGCTCTTCCAAATTGGCTCGGTTGACTTGCGATAATAATCGCCCAACACTGGCTTGATGGCTTCCGTTGCTTCCTTCAAGTGATAGTGCGGCATTGTCGAGAAAATGTGGTGGGCTACGTGGGTGCCGATATCGTGATGGATGGAATTAATGATTCCGTAGTCGCGATCGATCGTAGACAATGCACCTTTCAAGAAAGACCAATCTTTACCCCGATACCAAGGAATATCGGCTTCTGTGTGGTGCAGGAATGTTACCAAATCCAGCCACATCACGAACACTACATAGGGAACCAAGTAGAACTTGAGTAAAAACAGCCAACCAAACTGATAGGTTAGGGCGCCTAAAAAGGCTACCATCAGTACCAAGGATGCGGAACTCGTCAACACATCCCATTTTTCGGACGGACGGAAAATCGAGCTACCGGGCATGAAGTGAGAACCTTCCCGATCGGGCGATCGCCGAAATAGATAAATTGGATAGGCAAATAACATCAAATAAAAGCGTCCCAGCTTTTCGTACCAAGGCATTTGATTGTATTTGCTCTCCGATACCGGATACCAGCTTTCATCGTTATCTAAGCTGCCTGTATTTGCGTGGTGGGTTCTGTGACTAATCCGCCAACCGTGGAAGGGCACGAGAATTGGAGCGTGGGAGAGGTGTCCGATCAGGTTGTTGAGCCATTTGCTCTTAGAAAATGAACCATGTCCGCAGTCGTGGCCCACTACAAACAATGCCCAAAACATGGTTCCCTGCATCAACCAAAAGATTGGGTAAAACAGCCAGGAATCGACGGTGTAGGCGATCGCATACAAACCTGCGATGATGCCAATATCTAAAAAGAAATAAGCCAGAGATTTCCATGCCGAGGGTTCAAAACAATGGGCTGGAATGGCTGCCTTGATATCTTGAAGAGTAAAGGGTAACTCTGTTGTACAAGAGGACGAGTCTTGATTGCTCGGGGGATTGAGAACAGTATTTGATTGCACGAAGTTTCCGATTTAAGCTGACTTGAGAAACCGCATTCCGCCTTGTAACAGTCAATCGATTTTAGATTTTAGATTTTAGATTTTAGATTCACTCCACAGATGAATCTGGGGGCTTAACTAAGATCTAAATTTTTTGGCTCTCCCGGACAGGAGTCGGGGGGTTGTATCCCTATGCAGGTGAGGTCACTGCTTCAAACTGCAAGGAGCCATATTTTTACTCTGCAAGGGTTCCTAAAGTTCTTTAGTTCGCATGAACAGCCCGTCCGCGATTCTCAAGCAAGTTGGCTTGTGGAATACTTGTGTGGGAAAAATTAGTGCGATCGACCCTGTTATCTGAAAAAATCTCATGTGCCCGTTGTTGGTGCGAAATGCGACTTCCATCTGAGAGTGGACATCTGGAGGAACTACCTCCAGTCTGCAGGTAGCATACAGCGTTTCGAGCAGCAATTGTGAACGAGAGTGTAGGAAAAAACCATCGATTTTAGATTGGCGATTTTAGATTGAAGGACAGATCTCAAATCTCAAATCTGCAATCTCCAATCTAAAATCCCAGTGTTGGGTTTCACACAAGTTCTACCCAACCGACTGTTCACTACTGTTCACAAATTCTGCAAGAACTGCTAAAGCTAAGTTAATGTAACATTTCTACACACATTCTGGCAATGACTTACCAGAAAAACTTGAAAATCCATAAATTGGGGAAAGTGACGGGCGATCGCTTTCTCGCTTTTTGATTTTCTAGGTTCCAGCTTTTTCTAATATGAGCTTAGACCGTTTTACCACTTCTGGAACGTCGATCGGATAATCACCGGTGAAACACGCCGAACAAAAACTCATCGGGTCTTCGTTAGTCGCCCTCAGCATTCCATCCCAACTCAAGAAAGCCAAAGAATCTACCCCAATTTGGGCGCCGATTTCTGCGACTGACTTAGTAGCAGCAATCAACTGATCTTGATTGTCGGTGTCGATACCGTAGAAACAAGGATGAGTCACCGGCGGCGAGGATATTCTCATGTGAACTGCGGTCGCGCCAGCATCCCGCAAGGCTTTGACGATTTTGCGGCTGGTAGTACCGCGCACGATCGAATCGTCGATAATAATTACCCGCTTTCCTTCCAACACATCTTTGAGAGGGTTGAGTTTCATGCGGATTCCTGACTCCCGCATTGTCTGAGTCGGTTGAATAAAAGTGCGCCCGACGTAGCGGTTTTTAATTAATCCTTCGGCGTAAGGAATGCCGGAAGCTTGAGAAAAGCCGATCGCCGCCGGGATTCCAGAATCGGGAACGCCGATGACTATATCCGCATCAGCCGGAGATTCTGCTGCCAACAAACGCCCGATCCGCAGCCGGTAGCTGTACAAACTTTCACCTTCCATCTGGCTGTCGGGTCGAGCAAAATAGATCATTTCAAAGATACAAAGTTTGCGCTTCTGCTGCTGACTCCAGTGGAAGGAAGCCATACCTTCCTCTGTAATCCAAACTAATTCCCCCGGTTCTACGTCGCGCAAAAATTCAGCACCGATAATATCCAAGCCACAAGTTTCCGATGCTAAAACGTATCGTACCGGAGTTGTGGGGAGGATGCCAATTACCAGCGGGCGGACGCCGTGGGGGTCGCGGACTCCCATCACGCCTTGGGGGGTGGCGATCGTCAAACTAAAGGCTCCTTGGCACATACCAAAGGCACTGATCGCTGCTTCCAGCCAGTCTTTGCCCTTGTCTACCTCGGAACCGATCGCCACTGCGATCGCCTCTGAATCCGTAGTGCTGACAAATTCGCACTTCCGAGACAGCAATTCTTCGCGCAATTCTTTGGTATTGACAAGATTCCCGTTATGTGCTAAAGCAAGACTTCCCAAACGGGTTTGGACGACAACAGGTTGAGCGTTGACAACCCGCGACGAGCCGGTAGTAGAGTAGCGAGTGTGGCCTACGGCTAAGTTACCCGGCAAGTGACCTAAACTCGATTCGTTAAAGACTTGGGAAACCAGTCCCATATCTTTGTGAAGGTGGACTTTTTCACCTTCAAAGGTGGCAATTCCTGCTGATTCCTGACCGCGGTGCTGCAAAGCATACAAACCGAAGTAGGTCAACTTGGCGACATCTTCACCCGGTGCGTAGATACCGAAAACGCCACAAGCTTCCTCGGGCTTGTCGGGTTTGTTAGAATGCTCGTCAGCCGCGAAGGAATGGTTGGGAATCATAGATGGGTGGGTTCCTAATGGGGAAGGTGGGTTAGGGGGACAGTTTCAGCGGGAAATCTTGTTTGCGAAAGCGTCGCATAACTTAACATTCCCTTAATCTTGCCACGGATCTGTCATTATTTCCAAGTCGTGTAGCATTTCAGACAGAAGCGATGCGGCGTTTAATGGCATTGTAGTATCGATCGCCCCCTGATCCTATATTAACCTTGATTAATTGTGGGCGGTCGGGCGATCGATGGGGCGCGATCGATGGGGCGCGCTCGGGCGCTCGATTAGGCGATTAAAAGAGATTGTTGGCGAATATCGCGGAGGGTGTTACCCCTCACATCTGGAATGCAGCATTTGGGTTCGCTATTGGTAGTTAATAGCTATATGGTTAATTAAATACTTACTCTCGCTCCACTATTTTTAGGGGTGAGGGGTGAAACCATTTTTTAAGGCACCAACAGTCTATTGAAATCGCTTAAGAGTCAAACTCTCGTCCCAGCAGAGGGGGACTAAGAAATAGGCGATAGTGTAATGGAAAATCAATTATAAAATTGCTTCACTGGCTTTTTGAAATATTAGAATTTAAGCGCGATCGAGCTTGACTTATTCATAAAATTGATCTACTATATCATCATGGGAATCTGTGCGACCATGTAAAGTCTATTTTGGCGCGGCCAGTTATGGCAATAGCACGGAGCAGATAAGTTTTTCAGTTTAATTTGTAGGGTGCGTCGCTGTGAAATTGTCGATCGAACTTGCAGATTGTTTCAGGCGACGCACGTTACTAATTTGTGGTGCGTCGCTGTGAAATTGTCGATCGAACTTGCAGATTGTTTCGGGCGACGCACCCTACGGCTTCAACCCGCGCACCACCCGGAAACTAGGACGAGGAAGAAAGCGAAGCTACCACCACGCGAAAACCCCTGTACCCCCACCTCAGATCCGCCGAGGCGTAGTTACGATTGGCACTACGGCAATCGACCGCATCGTTGTCCCAGGAACCACCACGCCGCACTCGGTTATTATTTGTGCCCGTTTCCCAAGAACTTCCGTCAGTCGGTGCACCATTGTAGTTATCATGCCATTTATCGCTACACCATTCCCAAACATTCCCGTGCATATCATACAAACCAAACGGATTCGGCGGAAAACTCCCCACATCCGTTGTTTGTTTGCGGTAAAGTCCCTTCGGCGCAGAACCGTAGGGATTATTGCCATCATAATTAACTAAATCCGGGGTAATTGTCTCGCCAAAATAGAAAGGCATTGTTGTTCCGGCGCGACAAGCATATTCCCATTCGGATTCCGCAGGTAAACGATAAGTCTTTCCTGTTTTTTGAGAAAGTTTCCGGCAAAATTCCACAGCAGCATTCCAGGTAACTTGTTCTACAGGGAGTTGTTTGCTTTTCAAAAAACCTTTGAAATGAGAAGGGTTATTCCCCATCACCGCTTGATATTGTGCTTGAGTAACTGGATATTTACCCATAAAAAAAGGAGAGATATTAACGGTACGCTGCGGCTCTTCACTGTCAGAGCGCCCTACTTCCGTATGGGGGGAACCCATCACGAAACGGCCGCCAAAAATTGCTACCATGTCTAAGATTGCACCGCTACCTAAATTTTCCCTGAAAAATTGTGCTTGACGCTGTTGGCGGTTAGTTATATTACCCCGCGCATCAACTGTCACCACTTCAAAGTCTATTTTTTGTAAATTTATGCTATTTTTGGGCGTTGACTGACTTTGAAAATCTATTAAAACTTCCTCTGCTGATTGATAGCGCTGCTGGATATCTTTTGCCAACAACTTAGATAAAATCAATTCCAATCCCTTGTCTATGGGACTTTTCAAATGTTGCTGCCAATTTGCAGTCCAGCTATAACCGTGTTCCGTCCACAAACCATAAGGATGTACCCCCGTCAGTAGATGAAAAGCCGTCACCCCCAAGCTAAACAAATCGCTTGCTGCATAAGCTTCACCCCCTTGCATTTGTTCAAGCGGTGCATAACCATGCGAACCAATTTGCGTTCCCTGTCGCGATATCACTGTTCCCGACAACTGTTTGGAAACTCCGAAATCAATCAGCATTAACAAACCGTCGCTGCGACGGCGCATAATATTCTCAGGCTTGATATCTCGATGAATAATTTTTTGTTCGTGAATAAACTTGAGAACAGGTAGAAGTTCGAGTAAGAGTTGCTTAACTTGGTTTTCTTGCCAAATTCCCTGATTTTGCAAAAGCGTCAACAAATTATCCCCATCAACAAACTGTTGTACGAGATACAAATAGTTGCCTTCTTCAAAGTAGGCATCAAGGGATGGAATTTGGGGATGTTGTCCTAGCTGTTGCAGTTGTCTGGCTTCTTGCTGAAATAATTCTCTCGCTTTGCTACTCTCCCAAGTCCCCTGGAAATTTGGTGCTAATTGTTTAACGACACAGCGTTGATTTAGTTTGTCAATATCTTCTGCTAGATAGGTTCTGCCGAAGCCGCCTTTACCGAGGAATCCTATCATGCGGTAACGGTTTCGCAGGATGGGGACGAGTTCCAAGCCGCAACTGATGCAATATCTTTGTCCGTCAGGGTTGTCAGGCTTTTCGCAGTTGGGATTGATACAGCAAATCATTTGTTTTAGGAATGATATTGTTTATATTGTATAGATTAATTGGGTGATTGACACGGCGGTTGATTGGGGAATTGACACAGAAATTCAACCCGGCGATAGAAATAGCCGGGTTAATCCCAATCTTAACCCGCGAAGGCGGGCTTCGTCTGTGTAGACGCGGTTTCAACCGCCGGGTTTTTTAATCCCAATCAAACAGATGCAATCCGACGCTCGATCGCATTATAGAACCGATCGCTCATATCACCCATCGCCACCTCAATTAACACTTGATTGTCAGCACTCACAACCCGCAAAGGTGATTCAGCACAGCAAACTAAACCTATTTTCTGCCACATTTTGGTCAAATGTTCTTGCAGGTAAGACTCCCAAATTTCTTGATTTTTCGGTGCCACTGAAACTACAATGCAGTTGCCCATTTCACCAAACAAAATTTCATCCCAGCGACCGACATTTGCCGAATTGAAACTGAGATGGATTTCGGCACCCATTTTAGCAGAGATACAGCATTCCGCGAGGGCGATCGCAATTCCACCTTCCGCACAATCATGGGCAGAACCTACCCAACCTTGCCGAATTCCATCGCGACAAACCGATTGCACTTTTCTTTCCAACTCAAAATCTATCCTTGGCGGTTTCCCAGCTACAATTCCGTGAATTGCCGCTAAATATTCCGAACATCCCAAAGTAGGAGAAGTTTCGATTTTTGAGCTTTCAGATGGAAGTTCTGAGTTTTGGGATGATTCCCCCATTCCCAGCACATAAATTAAATCACCTTTCTTTAGCCAAGCTTGGCCAGAAATCTTGGTCAAATCGGGGATTAACCCCACCATTCCGATTACCGGAGTCGGATAAATTGGTTGAGGATTTCCCTCGGCATCAACAGTTTCATTGTAAAGAGAAACATTGCCGCCAGTCACAGGCGTTCCCAACTCCCGACAAGCATCAGCAATCCCGCGACAAGCTGACGCTAACTGCCAATATCCGATAGGCTTTTCAGGACTGCCAAAATTCAAATTATCCGTAACTGCGAGAGGTTCAGCACCTACACAGCTTAAGTTTCTCGCTGCTTCCGCTACGACTGCTTTTGCACCTTCATAAGGATCGAGATAAACATAACGAGAATTGCAATCAACCGTTGCAGCAACTCCGGGAATAATCCCCAGGGGCGCTTCCTCCTTGCTAAGGGGGGGAGAAACTTTTGGAGTTTCCCTACCTTGTGCCTTTGTAAATAGAGGAATTACTTCTTCTTCCTGTTTGCTTTCGGAAGCTAGAGAAACAGCATTTTCTCTCAGTAGATCCCCCTTAGCAAGGGGGTGTACTTCTAGCCCTTTAGCAAGGGAAGATTGGCAAGGTTCTAGCGGACGCAATCTGACAACCGCAGCATCAGCACCTCCCGGTAAAACCACAGTATTGTTTTGCACTTGATGGTCGTATTGGCGATAAACCCAGCGTTTAGAAGCGATGGTGGGAGTATCTAAAAGCGTCAGCAAAATCTGATTCCAAGTTTGGAAAGTGCCGTTAATTTCGATACCTTTAACTGTGGATTGTGGCAGCGAATCCGCCGTCCATTCCCATGCTTTTTTAGCATATTCTGGCGGCTCTGTCAACAGTTCTCGGTGATAAATTGGCGTGTTATCTGCCAAAGCAGTCGCGGTAATTTCGGCAGCGATTTCGCCTTTAAAGAGAATTCGGACGAGCGGCTCTTCGATC
Organism: Microcoleus sp. MON2_D5; assembly: GCF_036701905.1. Taxonomy (NCBI): domain Bacteria; kingdom Bacillati; phylum Cyanobacteriota; class Cyanophyceae; order Oscillatoriales; family Microcoleaceae; genus Microcoleus; species Microcoleus sp. MON2_D5. The sequence continues at coordinate 4,247 of NZ_JAUBRM010000042.1, read as the reverse complement.
ACTGTACCCGCGACTACCGCGTGCAATCCCCAGCGATGGAAAATATCGATTAATTCCTGTTCGCGTCCTTTTTGGGCAACAAACAACATCCGTTCTTGGGATTCCGAAAGCAGGTATTCGTAGGGAACCATACCGCTTTCTCGCACGGGAACTTTGTCTAAATCGAACTCAATGCCGACGCCGCCTTTGGCTGCCATTTCTGATGTGGAACAGGTGATTCCCGCCGCGCCCATGTCTTGGGCGGCGACGACTGCACCGGTTTTGAATGCTTCTAAACAAGCTTCAATTAAGGATTTTTCTAAAAATGGATCTCCTACTTGGACTGCGGGGCGATCGTCCATTGATTTGTCTGTCAATTCTGCACTGGCAAAACTTGCTCCTCCCATGCCATCTCGCCCGGTAGTTGAACCGACATAAAGCACGGGATTGCCGATTCCCGATGCCCCGGATTTAACGATTTCTTGAGTTTCCATTAAACCCAAGGCCATGACGTTAACTAATGGGTTGCCGGAATAAGCAGGATCGAAGTAAACTTCGCCGCCAACTGTGGGTACTCCGATGCAATTTCCATAATGAGAAATTCCCGATACTACGCCTTTGAACAATCTCTGAGTTTTAGCATCGTCTAAGTTGCCGAAACGCAGGGAATTTAAAAGTGCGATCGGGCGTGCACCCATTGTGAAGATATCGCGGAGAATCCCGCCGACACCGGTTGCTGCACCTTGGAAAGGTTCGACTGCTGACGGGTGGTTGTGGGATTCAATTTTGAAGGCGAGTTGCAAGCCGTCTCCCAAGTCTACGACGCCGGCATTTTCTCCGGGCCCGACGAGAATTCGATCGCCCTCTGTGGGAAACTGTTTTAATAGCGGCCGCGAATTTTTGTAACAGCAGTGTTCGCTCCACATAACGCCGAACATTCCCAATTCAGCTTTATTAGGATGGCGACCTAGACGCTGAACGATTTCTTCATATTCTTCAGGTGTGAGTCTTTCACCGGCAATTTGTTCGGGGGAAAATGGAGATTCGGAGATGGGAGACATGGAAAGTCGTTATAAACCACAGGCTTTATTCTAAATGCCCTGTGCTTGGTTAATCTAAAATCTACAATCTAAAATCTAAAATCCCAGGCGCAATGGGTTTGTTAATCTAAAATCTATAATCTAAAATCTAAAATCTAAAATCTAAAATCGAATGACTCAACCTCGAAATCTCAATTTTGCTAACCAAAACTTGCGGAACCGTTCTTTTAAAGGCCTTGACTTGTCAGGGGCGAATTTCAGCGGTTGCGACATTCGAGGCTGCAATTTCACCGGGGCGATTTTGAGGGGGGCAAATTTTCAGGGTGTCAGAACCGGACAAAGCCGCAGGCGGGTGAGAAATTTGATTGCTAGGGCTGGGGTAACAGCGGTGACAGTGACGGCGGCTGGGGCTTTGACTGGACTGATTGCCGGGGCGGATGCGGGGGCTGTGGCGGTGGCTGGAACGGCTGCGACGGCGATTGCTGCGACTCGGTGCGAGGCTGGGATTGTGGCGGGGGCTGTGGCTGGGGCTGCGGCCGCGATCGGGGCTAGCGGTATTGTGACATTTTTGGGCGGGGATACTATCCGGGGAATTGTCTTATTTTTGGTTTCTGGGGTAATTCTTGGGTTAACGGCGATCGGCTTTTTTATCGCTGTTGAACAAATAGAAAAATTGTCGATAACGTCGTTTAGAAAAGCTGATTTAACTGATGCTGTATTCGATCCCGGGGCGGTTCTAGATGCAGATTTTTCCGATGCGCGAGGAGTGCGGTGGTAGACTGCACAATTACTGATTTTTTACCCATTCCCGGAATTCTCGCACTGCTGCGGTTGCCCCTGTAGTTTGACAGCGATCGATAAATTCGTCAACTTTTGCAGTCGGTAGCATCTCACATCTTGCACCATTCTCCAGAACACGCTTTCCGGCCTGTTCCACAACAAGTGCATTTTCTTGTGGGGTGGCCATCCTGCCCGCCCATAGAAGGCTTATCGAGAATGGTGCAAGATGTGAGTAGCATCGGGAAAGCCAGGGAAATTTTCACTCGGCATATTCGCCATTTTGTAATTGATAAAACTCGCTCCTTCGTCCGTCGTACCGCCAAATTTATGGCACGCCTAAATCTGCATATAAATCTAATTGATTTAAGGAAATGCTGATAATATCAATTAACTGCCAACTGATATTGAGGAGTAAAACTCGCTGTTCGGGAGGCGTTGATATTGTTAGCATTTTACTTAGGTTTTAAAGCTTGAGTATATTTTAGTTTATCTTTTTCTTTTGCGAACCGCACAAAAAGTATCTGCAGACCGCTAGGGTCATGCGCTACTCTAGTTAATAATAGACTGTGGTCATTAGTCCTTGTTGTATGAAGCTGCGATCGTTCTTTTCTTTCCTCATTGCTGGCGTTTTGGCGCTCTTAGGCTTCAGTGCCGGCGGTTTTTACTGGCTGACAACTCAAACTCCCCTGAATTTGCTCGCTGGCGGGCCGACAACTACTCCGGCTGCGGCTGTGTTTGTCTCGAAACAAACACCTTTGTTAGCATCAATGCTTGTAAATCCCGATCGCCTCGAAGCATTGCGACAAGTTTTTGCCACTCCCGAAGAAAGAAGTCGATCGCACGCAGAATTTGAGCAAATCAAAAAAAGTTTCCTCGCCAATACAGGTCTGGATTACAGTCGAGATATCCAACCTTGGATAGGTGACGAAATTACTCTCGCCGTCACAACGCCCGATTTGGATGGCGACAGCAGCAACGGCAAAGAAAGTGGGTTTTTGCTAGCCGTTTCTTCCCAAAATATCGATCGCAGCCAACAATTTCTCGACTCCTACTGGCGAAAACAATCTCGGGCAGATAAAACAGTGCAGTCAGAACTCTATAAAGGCATCCAACTAACTTACAAAAAATCGCTTACAGCTAACAAAAAATCCGCTACAATTTCGCATTTCAACCAGTTTTCCCTGCCGAACTCAACTTTGCCGCGTAGCTTCGCAACAGCGGCCATCGGCGGCAGTTCAAATTCTGGAAATAACCCCAGTTTTGTTTTATTTGCCAACAGTCCGAATGTGCTTCGAGATGCAATTAATAACGTTGAAGCAGCAACTCTAAATCTCAATAATAGCCCGGAATATCAAAAAGCTTTGCAGCAGCTAACTCAAGGCAGAATTGCTTTAGCATTTGTCAATCTCCCGCAGTCAGCAACCGAGCAAAATCCCCAAGTTTCTCTTAATTCTCTCGCAGTTGCTGTCGGAGTCAACCGACGGGGATTGCTGGCTCAAACTGCTTTAGTGACATCGCGAGAAAACACAGCTTCTCCCACACTCTCCGAACCTGTGCAAGCCTTGCAGTACATTCCCTCAGCCAGTCCTTTCGCCGTCGCCAGCACCGATTTAAAGAATTTTTGGGCTGATTTGTCATCTGCGGTGTCAGCTAACCCTGAAGCCTCAAAATTAGTCGATCGCACTCTCGCAGATATTCAGCAACTTTGGGGCGTCAACCTGCCGCAGGATATATTTGACTGGGTACAAGGAGAATACGCCTTAGCAGTGCTTCCGAATTCGTCAAATAGTGCTGACTGGATTTTCGCCGCCGAAAAATCTGCTGATTCCCAAAAGGCGATCGACAAACTCGATGAAATTGCCCGCAGCAAAGAATACAGCATCGGCAGCTTCAGTCTGAGAAACCAGAAAATTACCGCTTGGACGCAGTTGACAACAAGTCCAAATTATGGTAAAGAAAATAATAGAAAAAGTGCGCTCGAAACTGAGGCAAAAGGAGTCCGAGCCACCGTCGGCAAATACGAAATTTTCACCACCTCAGTAGAAGCAATGGACGCAGCACTAGAAGCAGCAGAAACAGGCTCTTTAGTTGCCAATCAAGATTTTCAAACCAGCATTGAACCCCTGCCACCATCTAACGACGGCTATTTTTATTTAGACTGGCCCTCCAGCAGGGCAATTTGGGAAAAACAAATCCCGCTGTTGAGGTTAATTGAACTTTCGGCAAGACCATTGTTCGACCACTTGCGATCGCTCACCGTCACCAGTACGGGAGAGATCGCAGGAATTCGCAAAGCTACAATATTTATGCGGCTCAATTAGTCAGAAGGAAGTTCTGTAACGGATGTAACGGATGTAACGGATGTCAGGAAGAAGGAAGAAGGAAGTTCGGCAACGGATTCTGTAACGGATGTAACGGATGTCAGGAAGAAGGAAGAAGGAAGAAGGA
>NZ_JAUBRM010000200.1:0-3381 GCF_036701905.1 Microcoleus sp. MON2_D5 | reverse complement strand
AAAGGATGTAATTTTTCGAGAAGATATGTGGCCGAGACACAATTATAAAGCCGTCACTAACTTATCGATTTTAAGTAGGGCTTGCTGAAGCAGTTGCAAAAGTAAACACTGTATGAGTTGTCTGACCCTAAAAAGGTGGAATGGTGCAAGAAAAACAGCTAAAATAGATCAAAAGTCGTGCATCACCACCTGCGATCGTGTACAGAAAAGCTGAGGTTGCCCCAAACCCCCCATTCGAGTTTGAACTGCCCTTCGGAGGCAGCTTGTCACCAGATAACCGTTGGGTAAAGATGGCCCAAGTAATACCGTGGTCAGAATTTGAATCAGAATATGCTCAAAACTTCCCCACAGAAAGGGGTGCACCAGCCAAATCATTTCGGATGGCGTTGGGGGCATTAATTATCAAAGAAAAACTCGGAATTAGCGATCGGGAAACAGTCGAACAAATCCGTGAAAACCCCTATGTGCAATACTTTATTGGTCAATCAATCTACAGTAACGAGCTGCCATTTGACCCATCACTATTAGTTCATTTCCGACAACGAATTAGTGGGAATCTAATTAATAAAGTGAACGAACGCCTGGTCAAGAAAATACGAGAATCCGCCACAGTAAAACCCGAAAAAAAAATGATTCGGACGCAAAAAATGAGTCGCAAAATCGAGGAAAACTAATCATAGATGCGACCTGCGCTCCCGCCGATATTACCTATCCAACCGACTTGGGACTATTAAACCTTGCCAGAATCCACACCGAAAAAATTATAGATATTCTCTATAAATCTCTAAAATACACAGCCCCAAAAAAGCCAAGAACCTACCGAAATCTAGCGAGAAAAGACTACTTGGCAGTAGCCAAACAACGACGACCGACCCGAAACAAAAAAAGACAAGCAATTAAAAAAAAACTCCAATATATCAAAAGAAATTTAGCTCATATTGAACAGCTAATAGAGTTAGGCGCGACCCTAAAAACTTTGAATAAAAAGCAATATAAAACCTTGCTAGTCCTCACAGAGGTCTATCGCCACCAACAGCAATGGTTATTTGATAACAATAAACAGAGCATTGAGGATAGAATAGTGAGTTTAAGCCAACCCCATATCCGTCCCATTGTCAGAGGAAAAGCAGGGAAAAAAGTAGAGTTTGGAGCCAAACTATCAGCGAGTTGCTTTGAAGGATATGTATTTTTAGACCGGATGAGTGGGAATAGTTTCAACGAATCAGGAGACTTAAAAGCACAAGTAGAAGCATATCGTAGGTTCACCGGATACTATCCAGAGTCAGTTCATGCCGATCGCATTTACCGTACAAGGGAAAACCGAGCATGGTGTAAAGAAAAAGGGATTAGGCGAGCGTGGACCCCCCCTAGGAAGACCCCCAGCAAATGTGAGTAAATCAAAAAAGAAGCAAGCCTTGGAAGATGAAAGGATTAGAAATGCGATTCAGGGTAAATTTGGACAAGGTAAACGAAGATTCAGTCTCAATAGAGTGATGGCAAAACTTGATAATACTTCTGAAACAGTTATTGCTATTACTTTTTTAGTCATGAACCTTTCTACCTGGTTGCGCCGGGTTTTTTGTGTGTTTTTATGTCGTTCGGGCAAAACAACACCTGTTTTTAGATTGAAGATAATCTCTAATTATACTTGGCGCAAATTAACGCATGAAAAACTTATCTTAAATCGACCTTGAATATATTGATCGCTCCTGTTCTTGGGAAAGCGATCGATTATTCAGCAAGCCCTAAGTACGATAGCCCTCAATTTTTACCGAGTTTTAGGCTTTTTGTCAGTAAAAACAGGACAACGATGGTTGGGTTATAACTTATCCAAGCTGATACTTATCAGCATTTAACACACTATTCGAGCGGTTTATTGTCGCTCTAATTTACAAGATTTTATCAGTTAAACCGTTGCTCGGCAAGGCAGACGGTTAATTTTCATATTAAATATTAGCGAGTTTTGAGGGAGCGCAAAAATTTGGGCGTTCCCTAAACATAATGATGTCCCATTCTCAAATTTTAGCGCTGCTAAAATTTGAGAATGAAACCGCCCTGCCTAATCTAGGGGTAGTAGGGATAGGCACAATGCGGCACTAAACTGCTAGGCCAGAAAGATTTTCTGTTAGGTTCGAGAATCGGATAGAGAGAGGATTTTATGATTTTTGAGATATCATTGAAATATACAATTTAGAGGGACAACAGCTTACCCCTAGGTTTTTACCAAAACCTATTTAGTGGGATTGCTATAGCAAAAGGCGCTGATGCAGAAGGCAATAAAAGCTCCTATTCCAGCAATTAAGAACCTCCAAAACATTGTAGCGGTTGCTATAAATTTTCACAAACTCCTCAAATTAAAAAAGTTGGGTTTCCTAGCTCAACCCAACCTACTTTTAATAAAGAATGACTGACGGGGTGACAACAAGAGTCAAAACATTGATAGAATGAATGACATAGCCCTTAGACCCCTCTGAAAGAATGGTAGTTTATTACGCCTGATTCTCATTAATTCACTAATAATATCTTGACAAAATTCCATGCCAATTACCCAACATTGACCATATAATCCTATCCAAAAACTACTATGGCGACGTATTGAGCGCCCATATTCAGTTAACCTACCCACATATTTTTGGATTCCCATTGTCTTGATTTTTTGACCTTGAATTACTGCACAACTGTAGGCAATCGCTATTAATAATATCAAACTGCTTAAACGCTGATTATTAGCATGGCTTTTTTCTAAATTATAACCACCTGTTTTACAGTCTTTAAACATCGCCTCAATCCCACTCCGACTTGGAAAAATCTTGATTGATTGCTTTAAATGGCCGACATTAGTCAAAAGATACCAACGCAACATCTTCCTGTTTTCCCCGATATTTACGGATCCAATAGCCCGCCATATCAAAAGTCCCAAATCCTTTTTGTTTTGTGAATTTTACATCTGATAAATAAAAGCTGGTTCCCGGTACTAAACCCATGTCAGCCAAGCGGATGTAATCCGAGTTTTCCTCTTGGATATAGCGCCCTTGTTTAACTCTAAAAATAAACTTTACTTGTCTTTGACAAAGCCAAGATGCGAAGTTGACGCTACCAAATTCCCGATCGCCCAACACGATAACTTTATAATCTGATAGTAACTCTAAAACAGGAGTGATTAGAGCTTTTTGTTCACAAAGGTTACTACATCCTCTCTTGTCTAGCAGTCGCCAGTATAAGGGGATACTTCGTTTTTCCCAAATCAGACTGACCATAAATATACAGCACTTTCCGATGTTATGAGGTACAATTAAGAATTAAGGTGAAAAGCATCTAATAGTGAAAGCTAATGAAATCCTATTCCCTAGATCTCCGCTCAAAAATAGTGGCAGCGCACTT
>NZ_JAUBRM010000199.1:0-3436 GCF_036701905.1 Microcoleus sp. MON2_D5 | reverse complement strand
ATCAGTATTTTTACATAAAAAAGCACAAACTAATTCTGACTATTCGCTGTTATACCATTCGTCAGGGCAACGCTCTTGACTCCTGAATTCTGCTGTAAGTGCTGCGGGTTCTGGGTATGCTGTTTTTTATGCCAAACTTACGCAACTGGCACAATTTGTAGGGTTGCCCGAAACCTTAAACATTTGATAATCGCCCGATAACAACGAGGTCTGACATACCATGCAAGTTGACTTAAGTGTGACATTTGCGTAAGTTCCATGATCTTTATCTAGGGCTTGCTGAATAACTAAAAGAAGCTCAAAAATGAAAGATATCACTATCGTTACCGCCCCCAACCCTTGTCGCTACATTGAATACTTGCTGGTTGGGATAAGGGTGCGATGAATTCAAGGGTTCACTATGCTTGACGATCAATTGCTGGAGAAATACATCCATATATTCTATGGATATGGCAACTATCACGGAGACTTTTGGTTTGTTGGTAAAGAGGAGGGAGGCGGGGGAACTATTGAAGATGCTTTGCAGCGTTTAAATGCTTGGTCTCGACGTGGATGTAGAGAACTGGAAGACGTTTTTGAGTATCACCAAGCATTTGGATTCACCAAATGCTTCGGTCAACACCCGAACATACAGCCCGTTTGGGGGAAATTGATCCGAAGTTTACTGAAAGCAAAAGGACAGGAAGCCACACGTGATCAGGTTAGAGAATATCAGGGACAGCAGTTAGCGAGAGAGGGTGGAGAAACTTGCCTGCTAGAGCTGCTCCCGTTACCTTCGCCCAGTGCTGGTATATGGCTGTACTCCGATTACTCACAGCTTCCACAACTTCTGGAGAGACAGGTTTACCGAGAATCTTATGCTGCTCAACGCGCCGACCACATCCGGCATCGAGTCTTGAAATACAAGCCGCGTGCCGTTGTGTTCTACAGTTTAGATGCTTGGTACCAGCAGTGGTGGAGAGCGATTGCAGAGGGAGCCAATTTCAGCACTCATAAGAATGGCTTTCAATCTGGTGCTAATGGTTCTACGCTCTTCGTCATCGCAAAACATCCCACAGCGCATGGTGTAACAAATGAGTATTTTGAGGCAATCGGGGATCTGATAGCTGCCCACTCATCCGATTCGTCTATACTACCGAAGCACGTTTGAGGCATATCCTGAGCCAGAGCCTAGAATCGCTAAGGTCATCAAATAGTTTCAAGCGCGTGACACACTGCTGTAAGTGTCCTCAGCCGGACGGGCAGGCGGCTATAACAGTTGCATAAACAGTCTTGACTGTTGACCAGCCGTTCCCATAACGCGATCGCTAGCAAAGCGGTATAGCCTTCTTACTGTGACTTAAGTTTATTAAAAAAGATGCGCTCACTGAGTGGGCAACACCAGCACTTCGTGGATCGCTGTCGCTGCATTTCCGCCTGTTTTGGTGCCGCCACCAAACACAAAAATGCGGTTGCCAACAGTCGATGCCCCTAATCCATGTCGTGGGGTTGGCAAGGGCGGTAATGCTTCCCAGCCATCGGTTTTCGGGTCATACACCCAACTTTCGGCAAAGACTTTCTGCTCTGGAACCCACTGTTCGCCGCCAAAAACGTAAAGCTTGCCGTTGAGCGAGGTCGCAGCCAGACCACCTCTGGCTTGAGGCATCGACGATCGCGTCTCCCACCGATCGTGCTTCGGATCGTAGACCTCAAGATTTGGCACATTGACTTGGCGCGTAGTGCCATCAGCATTCTTGACAAACTTACGACCACCAACGACGTAGATCTTTTCATCAATCACGGCTGACGCTGCACTGTTTCGCGGGGTTGGTGCATTGGCACGGGCTGACCAGCGCTGGGTCGTCGGATCAAAGACTTCGTTTCGCACGCTGTCGATGTGGTCATTGAACAGCCGAGCATCTTCAGTGGCTCGAACGCGCCCGCCAATCAGGTAGATTTTACGATCGACCACGGCAGATATGCCCTCTGCGCGAGCTACTTGCAGGTCAATACCCTTAGTCCAGGTATTAGAGGCAGGATTGTATATAAACATCGTCGGCTGTGCCCGCCAGTCCGGAAACCCACCTGTGAAACCGCCAACACCGTAGAGCAAACCATTGACTGCCGACAGCGTAATGTGATGGCGTGCTTCAGGTAGCGGTCTCAATACTGTCCATGTATCCTTAATAGGATCGTAAGACTCGAAATGATCTGAAAACTCAGTGTTTGGGCTCAGTAAACCGCCGACTACGTAAATTTTTCCATTCAGAACTTCTGGATAAAGCTCTTGTCGAGCTACCGTTGGCGGTGCAGCTTTAGTCCAATACGGCAACTGGCTTTGCGTTTGACTGAGTACAGGCGACCATAACGCACTAACCGAAAAGGTCAAAACAAACAGGGAAAGCAGATATCTAGGCGGCATAACATATACTCCATCTCAACCGATTGGACGTGGATTTGGCAGGCGAACCAACCCGTTAAACTTCTTGCCAGGATACCAGGACGTTTGGAGAAGGTTGTCAAAACCGGGAAGGCTTTCCATATGTTTCACCATCCGGGTACGCATTGAATTATCGGGTAGCGATCCTCTTAATGCCCCCATATTCTCAGCAACGTGATCTGGGTTTGTGGTCGCGGGAATCGCGCAGGTTAGAGCAGGGTGAGAAATCACATATTTGAGAAAAAACTGTGCCCAGTTCTGGCAGCCAATCTCGCTGGCAAAATCGGGTAGTGGTTGCCCCTTCACCAATTCAAAAACGCGAAGTCGCCGGCAGAATTCGTTAAGCTCGATCGCCAATTGCCGGAGTGTGGCTTAGGACGGGCGATCGAACTGCTCTGCTTCAGGTTTAGGTTCCTTCGGTTTTTTCTCAAAGACTTGAATGCTTGGGTCTAATAGCACAAAGCCGTTAGGGGTTGATTCACCCATCTTGCCACCAATAGCAGCCACCCACATGGGATAGTTGGCAGCAGCGTCCTCAAGCTTCTTTCATATTTTTGGCTTAACACTAACGGACACTACCCGACTGTCACAGTCAAGCTCAAAGGTTTTCCAGTTGTCTTTGTTAGTCTCTACGTTGGTAGGAAGTTCGTTAATTTTAATGATGAGTTCGAGCTTGCCAAGTGTCATAAGTAGTTTCGTTGGTTTAATGCGTTGCTTTTCTGGTACTTCTTGTCAGCTTTGTTGTGTATCTCCGCCTAGCTTCAGTATGCTGCAAATGACTGGTTTCCCCGATTAACCGACCTACAGCCTGAGTTGCCTGCTTGCGGTTAATCCAACCCCCAGAGAGTTTAAAAGCTCCGGCTGTTGAGACTGACCAGCCCTTTGTTGAGAATAAACGTTAATTTGTTGTACCCAGGATGTCTGCCTATTTTTTACTGAGATATAGCACTTCCGGATGTTATGAGGTACAGTAGCAGCAATTAGTAAACCAGTTTTTAAGATGTTTCGGATTAATTA
>NZ_JAUBRM010000198.1:0-3438 GCF_036701905.1 Microcoleus sp. MON2_D5 | reverse complement strand
AACGTCTTAAGTTTAACTCCAATTAGGTAACTTAATGTTTTGTTACATAGATAGGTTTTTTACCGCCTACCTACTTAAGTCAACTCAGGTTCACAAGAATGGACACAAAAAAGGCAAACAGAATTATCTTTTTGTTGACGGTGGTAGGCAATTTATAGACTGTTATGGAACTCAAAAAAGATAGGTAAAATAAGTTAAAAAACAATGCCTATTGATATATGTTAATGGCAGGGAATTTCGAGCGATTGAGAGAGTTACAGGCGTACATAATACAAGAATTATGGGTTGGGTTAAACAAGTAGGAGAACTGCTGTCAGATTATTACACTCCAGAGACCATACCAGAAGTACGAGAATTAGATGAATTAGAAACATTTGTTAAGTAAAAAAAAAAATTGGTTGTGGACGCCAGTAAACCACTTTCAAGTAGGTATTTTAGGGTGGGTGTTTGGGAACCATAGCGCTCAGACATTTAAACCTTTATGGGATGAGGTAGTTAACAAAGGGAAATGCTATTTTTATGTGACTGATGGAAACCAAATTGTTTGCAAAACTTACATGACTTGCAGTAGAAGGAGAAAATGCCAGACTCAGACATTATCTAGCTCGCTTAAAAAGAAAAATTTTTTGTTATTCTAAGTCAGAACAAATGCTCAAACATTCAATTCGATTAGTAATTCACTATCTTATGTTTAATAGTGTTCCCGTTCCCTATTCAATTAATCCTTACGATCGATTGAGATGAAGATCGATCGCGCTTATCATACCTTAATCCAGCACTGCCCCTAATAGATATAGCAATCCTAAATCCTTATCATGATTACGGTACAATTATATGCAATACTTGATTATGAAAAAAAATGAATAACTTACAACTTCCACAAAAAGATATGGAAAAAGAAATAGCCCAATTAGAATCTTTCATTAACAGCGATATCGATGCAAGAGAACTAAAACGAGCAATAGCTGTCAGGATGGCGCTCTCCGGTAAGCTTTACTATGAAATCAGCAAAATGTTAGGTGTAAGTGAATTCTTTGTGGGTTATTGGAAAAAGATTTTTAAAACCCAAGGCATCGAAGGAATAAAACTAGGATATAAAGGCTCATAAGGGTATTTTACCGAGAGACAAATGGATGTAGTAGTCGAGTGTTTAAAGAATAAATAATATTGGAATTTAGAGGAGTTAGTGACTTATCTAGAGCAAGAGTTTGGTGTAATATATAAATCAAAGCAGAGCTATTATGAACTTTTCTGTCGGGCAAATATTAGTGGAAAAAAACTCAAAAAGTTAATCCAAAATCAGATGAATAACTGGTAAAAAAAAGCGGGAATAAATTAACAATATTTAATCGAAAAACAAGGCTGGCATAGAATGTGAGGAAATAATAGTATTGTTTTTAGATGAATGTCATCTACTTCAGGGCGATCGAACCGGCTACGTTTGGGGTCAATGCGAGCGGAGAATTGAAGTTCCTATTACCAATGAAAAACATAGACAAACTTATTTTGGTACCCTGAATTATCAAAGCAAACAATTCCACATTCAAAATTATTAATCCAAAGAAAAAAATTAATATTTAAATTCATAACACACTTATAAATAAATATAAAACACCGAGAATAATCTTAATTTGGGAGGGAGATATTTATCATAAATATGGAAAATTTAGAGATTCTTTAGGATCAGTCAATAGTGAGAATAAACCGTCAGGTTGGTCAATTACTTGTATTTTATTTTATCCCAATTCGCCCCAAGATAATCCCGTTGAAGATATTTGGTTACAAGCTAAAAACTTTTTAACAAAGTATTTGTATTTATGTAGGTCTTTTAAGATTATCAATTTTTTGTTTGAGTTCTTTACTAAGGAACATAAATTTGATTTCCCCAAAATTCATCAGTACACTTCTACATAGAAAATCATTTAGGATTGCTATAGCATGAAAGTTATGGTGACACAACCATCAAGGCAGGCAACCATGCAACTGCACGATGGTCGTAAACTAGCATGGTCGGAATGGGGATCTGTTGACGGCATTCCAGTTCTGTTTTGCACTCCGGCCGGAATGAGCAGTTGGCTTGGTTTTGGTGCTAGCGCTCTCCCAAATCTTGGTCTAAAACTGATTGCTATTGACCGACCTGGTTTGGGTTGGTCTGACCCTCATCCCAATAAAACCCTGTCTTCTTGGGTGGATGATATGCGAGAGTTTCTTGGGGCCCAAAATCTCGATAATGTTCTCGCCGTTGGTTTCTCTCAAGGGGCACCGTTCGCCTTTGCTTTAGCAGCCCAGGGAGGAGTAAAAGCTCTCGCCATTGTATCGGGGCAAGATGAACTTACTTATCCACGTCTTTTACCGCTCTTGCATCCAGATGTGAAGTGCATGATTGCTGCTATCCAACAAGACCCTGTAGGATTTGAGCAACACTTTTCACAGATGGCTACAGCCGATGGCTGTGGCAGTTAATTATTCGGATGAGTGGAGAATGCGATCGCATATTGTATGAGAGTGACACTTTTAGCCCATCCTTTAGGCGAGCATTGCAGGAAGGTTTCTCCCAAGGCGCTCAAGGATACGCGCGGGATCTCGTCAACGCGCTCAGTTCTTGACCTATGAAGCTGGAGGAGATAACCATTCCCGTAGATCTCTGGTATGGCGGCTTGGATACCAGTACGGTTCACTCCCCTGATTTTGGTGCAACCTTGGCTCTGCGTCTACCAAACGTTTCGCCTACCTTCGATCCGAACCAAGGGGGTTCGATTCTTTGGACTAAATCTTGGCAGATTCTATCAAAACTGAAATCTCATCTATCCAACGCATAAGATGGACTTCATGTTATCATCTCTAAATGCTAAGATTGGCGCGTACTCGCATAAACAATAAATTCAGCTAGGTGCCATAACCTATCCGAAAAAACTGGCAATGAGTGCTGACACCTCCATCACCCTGATTGGTTAGGTCTTCGGAGCAATGATGTAAACATGATTTTCAGGATATGGATGGTATTCGAGATGGCGGAAAGTGTTTCTACCAATTCATCATTTTTTTGTCTTTTTTTTAGTTTTATTCCAACTAACTTGGGCTTCATCAAGTAATGTATAATAAGTTGCATTTGATTTGAAGCGAACATCATAATTGTCTTCTATATTGAACCCATTTGACATCTTTAAGGAGCTGAATTAAGGTACACACAACCCTTTAATCTAGCCACCCTGAGCTATTCCAGCAGCCTCACTGATGCAGAATGGGAAATTATTGAACCGCTGTTGCCTCAGATATTACCTCAGAAGAAGCAGACACGACCTTGCAATTGGACAAAACGAGAGATCCTCGATGGCATCCTCTATCAACTCAAAAATGGTTGGTAACGATTCAGGTCTAAATTTGAGGAATTAAAGATGGTTGTTGCATATCTGGATTAACCATCGCTTTTATAGCTTG
>NZ_JAUBRM010000041.1:0-62930 GCF_036701905.1 Microcoleus sp. MON2_D5 | reverse complement strand
GCTTTGGGTATCTCCACGATGGCTTTCAACTTGAACGGTTTCAACTTCAACCAATCGATTATCGACTCTCAAGGTCGCGTTATCAATACTTGGGCTGATGTGATCAACCGCGCTAACTTGGGTATGGAAGTAATGCACGAGCGCAACGCTCACAACTTCCCGCTTGACTTGGCTGCTGGTGAAACAACTCCAGTAGCAATGGTTGCTCCTTCTATCAACGGCTAAGTTTTAGCTTTTGATTGATAAAAAGCGCTCCTAGAAATAGGGGCGCTTTTTGTTTGGGGAAAATTTTTTTTAGAAACCTGCTTCTATCCCTTAAATCCCTTAAATCCGTTACCCCCTTACCTCCCTTACATCCATTCGTGGCTTTCCTTCTTCCTTTTTACTTCTTTTTTCTTCCTTTATTCTTTAATTTTTTATGATTACTATAGAACATAGCCACTAGGCCGATCGAGATACTGTGACATACTCCACGGGCGAAATCTTATATGATGGTCTAGGATTCCAATAGTCGGATTCAGGATATGTTGGGCTTGCTATAAAGTGTTCGCTAGCAGCAATGCAATTGTGTCAATTCCAGAATCTAACCATAGACAAATGTAGCTGATCGGGAGTCGCTCCTCACCGTCCCAAGCGCTCTATCTGTAAGGAGAATTTGTATTATGAAAGATGGACAAGAAGTACGCCGCGTCTCCACAGCCGTCATTGCTGGTGTTTGCGGGTTGGCTTTACTGGCGGGAGGGGGCATTGCCTGGTGGACCGCGAACCGTTCGCCAACCCCCGCAGGTACGCAGTCTTCTGCTCAAACTACCGCTCCGCCGCTGTCCCCAAGCCCTGCGGAATCTCCTGCTGTAGTTATCCCCGTACCCCCTCCAAATCCTGTACAAGTGCCACAGGTTCAGACGCCACAGGTTCAGACGCCACAGGTTCAGACACCTCAAGCTCAGACGCCGCAGGCTCTAGTCCCAAAGTCGCCGCAGCCAAAGCCTTTGCCGCAGACGGATGTCCAGACAGTGCAAGTCTACTGGGTTAAAGATGCCAGCGGTAAATTTGAGGGAGTTCCTACGAAAGTAGCTGTCAAACAAGCTGACCAGCCTGATGCAGCTTTACAAGCTGCTTTTAACAGTTTGTTGGCCGGGCCGAAGGATGGAACTGTTTCTAGCGAAATTCCTAAGGGGACAAAACTCAGGGGTTTGAGTGTTAAGAATGACGGAGTTTATGTCGATTTGTCAGCCGAATTTACTTCGGGGGGAGGGAGCAATTCGATGACTGGCCGGTTAGGGCAAGTTATCTATACCGCTACGAGTTTAAAACCGAATACCAAGGTTTGGATTTCGGTGGAAGGGAAGCCTTTAGAACTTTTAGGCGGCGAAGGTTTGGAGGTGGCTCAGCCGAGTACCCGCCAAAGTTTTGACAAAAATTTTCCCCTTTAGTAATTATGAGTCATTAGTTACAAGCCATTAGTCATCGGTCTGAAGGCCGATCGTAGGAATTGATAACTGATGACTCATGACTGAGGACTGAGAACTGGCAACTAATTTTCAGTGCTTCGTAGTTAGGCTAAATGCCCGAAAGTGTAGGGCTTGCTGTTCGATCCTGCTGGCAAGCCGATCGCACACCATATTACACAGCTCAAAAATTAACTCGTCCTGCACCTTATAATAAGCTGAAGTTCCTTCACTCCGGCGAGTGAGGATACCAGCTTGGAGCATGAGTTTTAGGTGCTTAGAAACATTGGCTTGACTCGTTTGAGTAGCTTCCACCAATTCTTGCACGCATTTTTCGCCGTCGCGAAGCAAGTTCAAAATTCGTAAACGCATGGGTTCGCTCAAAATGCTGAAATACTCAGCAACTTGTTGCACAACCTCTTGCGGGACAGGCTGGGATGACTTCATCAAACTCACCGGAGAGAAGTGATCGGGAAATATTAGCATTTATTCTGTCCATAACAATAAAGTAATCCTTCAATCCGGATTAATTCGCATCAACACTTGACCGTATTCGACAGGTTCGCCATTTTGAACTAAAATTTCCATCACTTGACCGGAGACTTCATCCGCATCGATCTCGTTCATCAGCTTCATCGCTTCGATAATACAGACTGTCTGATTGACCTTGATGCGATCGCCCACATTGACAAAAGGCGGCTCGTCAGGAGCAGCAGCGCGATAAAAGGTTCCTACCATCGGCGAGATAATTGGCACCCATTTCGTATCGACAGAAGCAGGTACGGCAGCAGGTACGGCGACAGGGGCGACGGGTACAGGGGCAGCCAGATCCGCTGCTAAATTTTGGTCAACAGCAGCAGGTGACGCTAATGTGGGGCTAGCAACAGCGGCCAACGCGCTCGGAGTGACAGTCGCCACGGCAGCAGGGAGCGCAGCAGAGGTGCCTGCTGAACTTGCCACAATGCCTTTGCGTACTGTCAGTTCAATATCCCCACTTTTTAAGGTCAGTTCCGAAATGCCAGTTTTGTCTAATACAGTTAGCAGGTCACAAAGCTGGTTTAAGTCTAGTTGCACAGCAGATTCAAGGGTAATTGAGAATTGAAAATTGAAAATTGAAAATTGAAAATTCCGAATCAGGCGAAGCTAGGAGCATCAACGACTTTGGAGGCAAAAGGGAGAGTTTTTAAGCTGTGAGCGATGAGTATTGAATTTGGACTTCTTTAACTCATAACTCAAAACTAAAAACTAAAAACTCCCTTTTCCTCCCTCGTTTCTACTCTCGGCCGAGGTACTTGTCTTCACGAGTATCAATCCGAATCCGTTCTCCAATGGAAATAAATAGAGGCACCATAATCTGAGCGCCAGTGGAGAGGATGGCGGGTTTGCTGCCACCAGTGGCAGTATCTCCTTTGACTCCGGGATCGGTTTGTATCACTTCCAAGACAACAGAGTTGGGCAGTTCCACTTCCATGATTTGGTCGTTCCAGCGCAGGATGCTGACTTCCATACCTTCAGTGAGGTACTTGACACGATCGCCTATTTGCTTAGCACTGAGCCGACTTTCCTCGTAAGTTTCCATATCCATAAAGACGAGCTCGTCGCCCTCTTTATAGGTATGTTGCATCACGCTCTTTTCCAGGTTGGCTTGAGGCATTGTCTCGCCCGCCCGGAAGGTTTGTTCTACTACGTTTCCGGTTTGGACGTTTTTTAATTTTGTCCGCACGAAAGCCGAGCCTTTTCCTGGCTTGACGTGGAGGAATTCGATAACCCGCCACACGCCGTTATTCCATTCAATTGAAACACCTGGTCGAAAGTCGTTACTGGAGATCATATAAATTTTTGCGGGCAATCCCGTCGCCTTGCGGGCACGGGGGAACTACAGTCAGGTTAAAGCCGCAGTCTAGCTGACGGCATCAAAAAGCAATTGGCATTTTATTTTACCGTTCAAAGGGAGCAAGTGCTGTACGGAAATGTTAATGGCAGGGGGCAAGGCGCTGTTGTTAGTGGGTAACTGCCTCCCGGGCCGAAGGAACAGACACTTTAGATGGGTAGCAGCTTAGAGGGCGGGCAGCGCTGTGGGAAGATAATAGAGGCAATAAAAGTTAAAGTTATGTTGCATTGGCCTAATTTCTCGATCGATACGTGCAAGCGCTGGGTCAAAACCGTCGCTTTAGCGCTCTTGCTGTTCACTCTCTCCCTGAGTTTCAGTGCAGTCTCCCATGCCAAACGGCCCAGCAGCAGTATGCCTGCAGGGAATGCGATTACGGACGGGCGGGCGCTGCTGCGCTTCGCTTTACCTATTGACAATCAGACTGTGCGAGAGTTGCAAATTAGTCTCGAAGACATTGGCAACCACATACGGTCTAAACGTTGGGGGCCGATTAGCAGCGATGTCAGCAAGGCTTCCAGGATTCTCAACCTTCGGGAATCTGACCTTTTAGAGAGTATTCCCGACACCAAAAAGCCGGAAGCTGAAACTCTAGTTGCTGCAGTCAAGAACGGAATTGCTCAACTGGAAAAGGCTGTTGAGGCTAAAGACAAGGAAAAAGTGATTGACTTGAAAGGCACAATCCTGGCTTCGGTAGGCGAAATCGAAGAGTTGATGGTGACAAAGTTTCCTTTTGAAGTGCCGGCCAAGTATGCTAATCTGCCTCAACTGAAAGGGCGCGCTACTGTGGCTGTACAAACTGAAAAAGGGGAAATTACTGTTGTGGTTGACGGCTACAGCGCCCCGGTTACGGCTGGTAATTTTGTCGATTTGGTCGATCGAGGTTTTTATGACGGTTTGCCGTTTATTCGATCCGAAGAATCCTACGTTTTGCAAACCGGAGACCCCGAAGGCAAGGAAGAGGGTTTTATTGACCCAGCTACTGGCAAATACCGGAATGTGCCGCTAGAAGTGCTCGTCAGGGACGAAAAAGAACCTATTTACGGGATTACTCTAGAAGATGCGGGCCGTTATCGCGACGAGCCTGTTTTGCCTTTTTCTGCTTTCGGTACTGTGGCAATGGCCCGTACAGAAACTGAGCCTGATAGCGCTTCTTCTCAGTTTTTCTTTTTCTTGTTTGAGCCTGAACTCACGCCCGCCGGTCTGAATTTGTTGGACGGGCGATATGCTGTTTTTGGTTACATGATTGAAGGAAAAGAAGTTTTGGAGCAACTGAAGCAGGGAGACAAGATTGTATCTGCTAAGGTAGTTAAAGGAATCGAAAATTTGGTGCGACCTCAAGTTTAATTAATGACGGCGATTGAAATCGCTGCTTGTCAAAAGTGACGGCGATTGAAATCGCTTTTACACAAACAAAGCCCGCCTGTGCGGGCTGAAAAAATCAATAGTGACTGCGATTGAAATCGTTTCTGGATGGTGAAGGAGATTGAAATCGCTTCTGCACAGATACATCCCGTCTCAGCGGGCTGGAAGAAGAGATAATTTTTATAGTTTCGTTATTGAAATTAGGAATTAAATCGAGAATATGGCTATTTTACAATTTTTATTGGTAATAGGTTTGGGCGGATTTACAGGATTGTTGATTGTAAAAAATGTGAATGAAAGCAAGCAAAAGCAGCGTTTGGATGAGGCTTTTTATGAGTTGTTGGAAACTCAAAACAGTCAAATTTCGTTGATTCAACTGGCTGCTAATGCTAGAGTTGAGGCAGAAGTTGCCCAGCAGTATTTAACTCGGCAAGTTAAAATTTTTTCGGCGGTTTTAGAGGTAGATGATGAAGGGGATACTTTTTATAGGTTTCCTAGGTTGCGCTTGCCGCCGAGTTCGGGTAAGGAATGGTGAAGTGAGAAAGTGCGATCGACTAATTCCCAATTATGAAAGTTAAAGAGATCGGAGAACAAGGCCTTTTAAGAATATTGCAAAAATTCTGCCCCGCAGAGATAGTTGGTGATGATTGCGCTGTCATGGCTACAACTCCCAACCAATCTCTTGCTATCACTACAGATATGTTGGTGGATGGAGTGCATTTTAGCGATCGCAGTACGGGGCCTTATTACGCAGGATGGCGCGCCGCAGCAGCGAATTTGTCGGATCTCGCGGCTATGGGAGCAAAGCCTCTGGCGGTGACTGTAGCCCTCGCTGTGGCGGCGGATACGGCTGTGGAGTGGGTGGAAGAGTTTTATCGGGGGATGACGGCTTGCTTGCAAGAATATCATACGCCGATCGTCGGTGGCGATGTTGTGCGATCGCCCGTGGTGACGGTGGCGATTACTGCTTTCGGACAAGTTGAGTGCGATCGTACCATTAGTCGGTCAAATGCGCGATCGGGCTGGGCGATTGTCGCTACTGGGGTTCACGGAGCCTCCCGCGCGGGCTTAGAATTGCTGTTAAATCCAGAATTCGGACAAAATCTTACAGAAGTCGATCGGGCTTCTTTAATTCTCGCTCACCAGCGCCCTAAACCGAGACTCGATGTTTTGCCGGTTGTTTGGGAAATATTAGGTTCCGAAGGCGCGATGGAACCCCCCCTCAGTCCCCCCCTTGGTAAGGGGGGGAAGCAAGATTTTAATTCTCCAGGTGCGATGGAACCCCCCCTCAGTCCCCCCCTTGGTAAGGGGGGGAAGCAAGATTTCAATTCTCCCCCCCTTACCAAGGGGGGGCCGGGGGGGGTCAATTATCCCCCCCTTACCAAGGGGGGGCCGGGGGGGGTCAATTATCCCCCCCTTACCAAGGGGGGGCCGGGGGGGGTTCAATCCTCAATTGCAATCGCCGGAATGGACAGCAGCGACGGTTTAGCAGACGCGATTATTCAAATTTGTCGGGCTAGCGGTGTTGGCGCAAAAGTCGATCGCACAAAAATACCAATTCCCAATATTTTCAGCGAAATCATATCAACCGAAAAAGCTTTAGATTGGGCATTATACGGCGGAGAAGACTTCGAGTTAGTGCTGTTTTTGCCGATCGCGAATGCTCAGTTATTGGTAGAACAAATCGGTAATGGTGCTGCGATTGTGGGAATCGCTACGGATAGCACCGATATCTGGTTGACTGATAGCAGCGGCATTTACCCTGATACTCGGTTAAAGCTCGATCGAGGATTTCAACATTTCTAAATTCTCTCTTATCTCTTAGTCGGGGTCCGGCGGACATCGTTTGTATAGACGCGGTTTCAACCGCCGAGTCTCTCTTCCGCTTCCTGTTAAATATTATTAACGGTAATGGTTGAGTTTTATTCTTGTTCAGTGGGCGATCGCACTTCGGCGGCTTCCTGTAACATATCATTAACTGGTAAACTTTGGGAATCGGACAATCTCGGAGGTTCAGACTTACGCCGAAACCATCTGTCCAGATTGATTTTCCACGCACCATTAATCAAGCCCACCAATCCAGAAACCACGATTACCGCCAAGAGACTCCACAACAGACTAGCTACAGCCGGATGAATGCGATCGCCATTTTGAGGTATTCTGAACACTATGTCTCTCTCTACATAATTCGCAACCGCAGACACCACAATGCCTCCAGCCCCTAATCCAGTACCGAGTATTTGAATCGTTCTTTCTAGGGAGCGATCGATTTCTGCTTGTTCAATATCTACAATCCCCGCCACCAAATCCACCGCAATCTTAATCAAATCAGTGCCATGTTTGAAATAGCCTAAATCACCCTGAATTTGTTTTTGAAAATACGGAGAAGTTTTATCAATAAAAAACTTAAATGTTGTTAAATATTCGGTTGAGGCTTGCCATTTATAACAGATTTGATCCAGCTTTTCCTGATAATTGTAAACATGAATATTAATTGTATTATTAAAATTTTCCCGATATTCTAATAGTCTTTCATAATCAAAACTTTCTCGAAGTAACTGTTTGAGTGTGATTTTCAGAGAGGTTAAAGACTCATCTGTATTAACATCCGTTCCAGATTTCCGGCCCGCGAACCGTTTATCCTCTTACTGTAGGCATTAGCTAGGTTATTTTGAGTCATTGCCCAATCTTCAGGGAAATCCTCAAGGGTATAGACAGTTAAAGCTGCCTCAAAAAACTCGATCGCCCGTTCCAGATTTTCGGCCCGCGAACCGTTTATCCTGTTACTGTAGGCAACTGCTAGGTTATTTGGAGTTTGAGCAAACTTTTCGCTTCCCGGTTGCCGATTGTTTAAAACTATTTGATAACCAGTAATGGCAATTTCAATATTATTCGCTCTACTGCCACGGGGAAAGTTTTTAATATGAATACTCAAATTTTCAATTAGGGCGACAATGAACTCAATTGCTTCTGGATGTTCGGCAATTAAATTCTGGCCTACTTGCTTTAAAGTCTCGGCAAAACGGGCATTGAGGAGATGTTGCCGTTGTTTTAGTATCGGGTAAATTACTTTAATATCGCTATCGCTAGCTGCTTCTGCTTGCAATAATTCTCCAATAAATTTTGCATATTCTTGGGAATCTTCACCTTCGGAGTTGACTCGATCGCGGTTTTCATTCATAGGTTATAGTTAAAAGTTAATAGCGTTGGCATAATTGCTGTAGGCGCGGGTTCGCCAACCATCTTTAATACCCACAAACAATCCCCATAAACCCGCCCCCTCCCAACCCAAGAAATTCGATCGCTTGTTTCCAATTTTCCTACAAATGCGATCGGTCGTTTTCCGGTTTTCCCGAAAGTGCGATTCCCTACGGGATAGCTTCGCTTCACGGGAAATTGTCGTTGGGAGGGGGCGGGTTTATTTCAATTGTTGGTACTCATTAGAGATGGTTGGCGAACCCGCCCCTACACAATTAATGGTATGACAAACTAATAATTCGAGTGAATTTATTTTAGCCTAATTATGGCAAAAGGTGCTAGGGAGCGATCGACCGTTTTCCAATTCTCCAAATGGCGAGAAACCGGGTTTTTGCGAGAATTTTTGGTGAGAGGCGAAGATATCGGAAAAAACGCGGTTTCTGAGATGGTGCGTGGTGACGAGAAACCGGGTTTTTGCGAAGATATTTAATCGGAGGCGAAGATATCGGAAAAAACCCGGTTTCTGAGATTGTTAAAGCTGCATCACTTTAAGCATTAGCCAGCTTCTTTTGAATCATTGCCCAATATTCAGGGAAATCCTCACGGGTATATACTGTTAAAGCTGCTTCATAAAACGCTCTCGCCTTTTCGAGATTTTCATCCCGCGAACCGTTGATTCTGTCATTATAGGCATTACCTAGGTTATATTGAATCATTGCCCAATCTTCAGGAAACTGTTCGCGGGTACGAACAGTTAAAGCAGCCTCAAAAAATGCGATCGCGCGATCGATATTTTCCGCCCGCGAACCGTTGATTCTGTTGGCGTAAGCAGCAGCTAGGTTATTTTGAGCCCTAGCCCAATCTTCCGGGAAAGCCTCAAGGGTATAGACTGTTAAAACAGCGCCATAAAGGGCGATCGCCATTTCCACATTTTCGGCCCGCGAGCCCTTTATTCTGGTAATGTAGGCAGCAGCTAAGTTGTTTTGAGTTTGAGCAAACTTTTCGCTTCCGGGTTGCCGATTATTTAAAACAACTTGATAAGCAGCAAGGGCAATTTCAATATTATCCGCTCTATTCCCACCGGAAAAATTACTAATATTAATGCTCAAGTCTTCAACGAGGCTGACAATTGAATCAATAGTTTTTGCATTTTCCCCACCAACTAACCTCTCGACTACTTGCTCTAAAATATCCGAAAAACGAGCATTTAGGAGATGTTTTCGTTCAGCTAGCATGGAGTGAATTACTGCTGTATTGCTATTGCTATCATCTTCTGCTGCTTGCAATAATTCTAGAATAAAGTTTGCATACTCTTGGGGATTTTCACCTTCGGAGTTATCGCCCTCGTTGATATCGATTAATTGTGCTAGCTGAGCGATCAGATTCCGCAGGAAATTAGCGCCGTTTTGTCCTCCTTGCTGTGCCATTTTTTCTGCTACCAACTCGCAAGTTTCCAGAAAGTAGACATCCAACAATTCTGAGTTATCTTGTAATATCTGCGGTTCTTCGCCGTTGGGGCAATTCAGCAGGGTGTGAATTAGTTCTAGGTAGGCTTGGGCGCGGCTTTCTTCCATTATGGGGAGTTGTGAATAATATCGGGTTTATTGTAGCATGGTTGTGGGTTTTGGGGCTTGTTGTACGAGATGCAGACGGCGGTTGAAACCGCGTCTACACAAACGATGTCCATGCCAAGCAGACTGAAGACAAGACGGCGTTTTCCAACCGCCCAATCTTCAACCGCCCAGTTTTTTAATTCCTACACAATGCTACCTTGGGCATTAATCTATCCAAAATTTGCTCGATCGCAATTACTGTCCAATCAATATCAGCTTCTGTGGTTTCTCGTCCCAGAGTTAAGCGAATTCCACCAACTGCGCCGATTTCGTCATATCCCATTGCTAATAATATTGGACTGGGAGTTAGTTTTCCACTACTACAAGCAGAACCGGAACTAATGCCAATTCCTGCTAAATTTAGCTGCCGCACCAGAGTTTTGCCTGTGATTCGCCCTGTATCTCTCTTTTGGTAAGGGCGGGCGGAAGGGGAGACGATGCAAAAACTTACGTGGTGCGGCAGCCGACAATATCGATCGCCAGTTGGTACTAAACTGGGTACGTGGGATAATCGGTCAAAAAGTCGATCGCGCAATGCAATTAACCTCGGCGTTTCCACATCTATTTCCTGCAATGCTAACTCCGCCGCCACCCCAAAACCGACGATTGCCGGCAGCGCTTGCGTCCCGGAACGCAGTTTCAATTCTTGGTCACCGCCCCCCAACATTGGCACTAATTCTACTCCCGGACGCACGTAAAGCGCGCCTGCACCTTGCGGCCCGTAAAGTTTGTGACTGGAAACCGAAAGCAAGTCTACGGGCAGTTTCTGCACATCAATTTGCAGCTTGCCGGCAACTTGAACTGCATCGGTATGAAACATGATATTGCGATCGCGAGCAATTTGTCCTAATGCCTCGATTGGTTGCAGCGTGCCAACTTCGCTTTGTCCATAAATGATTGAAATTAAAACTGTATTCGATCGCAGGGACTCTTGCAAATCCAAAGGGTGAATGCGCCCAAATTTATCCACTGGTAGGCGCGTCACTTCCCATCCCAACTGTTCGAGTTGTCGCGCCGGTTCTGCTACTGCAGAGTGCTCTACGCTGGAAATAATAATATGCTGCGGCTTTGTATAAAGACGCGCAATTCCCATAATTGCCAAATTGTCCGCTTCAGTGCCGCCACTGGTAAAAATCATCGATTCCGGTAGCGCGTTAATCAAGCTAGCAACCTGCATTCTTGCTAATTCTAAAGCTGTCGCCGCCCTTTGTCCCCACTCGTGCAAGCTGGAAGGATTGCCCCACTGCTGAGTCAGGGCTTTTTGCATGGCTTGAATCGCTTCTGGGCGTGCGGGTGTTGTGGCGCTATAGTCGAGGTAAATTTGCATGATAAATAACTAATTAATGAATGTTGACTGTTGACTCTTGACTGCTGACTGTTGTGAGTGGCTACCAATAACGGATGACTAACTTCCTGGTTTACAGACGTTGTAGTCTTCGTGCGACAAAACTTTTTGGGGAATTAAGAAAGTGCCGCAATCTTCACAAAGCATTCTGTAGTTGCGAGTTACAGGAATACTGATTATCAAACGGTTATGACGCAGGCGTTTGCCGCCGAAATCTCTGTAATTCTTATTTTCGCCCAAAGCTGCTATAATTGCCCGGGCTTTAGTGACTACGTGGTCGGGCAGACCTCTGAGATCGATGATATCTCTAGCAAATGATGCTTCCCTCTCTTGTTTTTTGGTTTGTTTTTCTGCCAGCACTTCAACGTAATGCTGCTGCGCCACCAACTCTTGCGTGCAGCGATGGCACGCTTTACCATATCCTTTGTGACCGCACGGAAAAATTGTTTTTCTTTTAGCCATAAAGCAGCGGTATCGGGTTTGACCCACGCCCCTGAATGCTGCTACCCTACCAGTGATGCTTCCGGCATCGAGGCAGTTCTACAAGACGTAAAATCTATTCCCTTGCATAAATTTAATAGGTTGTAACTTTACTCGATCCAATAGCTTTGAACTGTGGTTCGGCTAATAACCTCTATTTTTTTTAAAATTTTGTGGCTGTATTGTATTATCATTTAGTCGGTTTCTGTTGTGCTGGGCTGGTGGCGCTCAATCTGGTGGGCTGCGGACAAACAAAGCAAGACGTGCAGAATTTACCTCTCAGCCTGGCTCCATTGCCTCAAGACCCCTTGTTGCAAGTATACTTCAATCAGTCGATCGCTTCGAGTTATACAGAGCCTTACCGCCAGCAAACTAGACCTGGAGATGATTTAGAAAAGTCGATCGCTGTTGCGATCGCCAGTGCTGGATCGACGGTAGATGTAGCGGTTCAGGAGTTTCGCTTGCCCAGTATTGCGAGGGTTTTGGCCGAGCGACAGCGATCGGGAATTAAAGTGAGATTAATTGTCGAACATATCTATAGTCGCCCTTGGAGCGATTTTACAGCTCACGAGTTAGCGAAATTACCCGAAAGAGAGCGCGATCGTTATACCGAATTTGTGCAACTTGCCGATCGCAATAAAGACGGTAAATTGAGTGCCGAGGAAATCAAGCAAAATGATGCTTTGGTAATTGTCAAGGATGCGGGTATTCCGGTAATTGACGATACTGCTGACGGCAGTAAAGGCAGCGGTTTGATGCACCACAAATTTGTGGTAATTGACGGCAAAACCGTAATCGTCACTTCGGCTAATTTTACCACAAGCGATATACATGGCGATTTCAAGACACCAGCAAGTCGCGGCAATGCAAACAATTTGCTGAAAATTGAAAATGCTCAAGTAGCGCAACTATTTACTCAAGAATTTAACATCATGTGGGGTGACGGGCCCAAAGGCAAACCGGACAGCAAGTTTGGCATCAAAAAGCCGTTTCGTCAAGTGCAAAAAGTAAGAGTAGGGAATTCGACAGTTGGGGTGCAATTTTCGCCGACGGCTGCGACTTTGCCTTGGGAAAAAAGCGCCAACGGTTTGATAAATCGAACTTTGGGTAGTGCGAAAAAGTCGGTTAATTTGGCGCTGTTTGTATTTTCGGCTCAGCGGTTGTCAAATACTTTGGAAATTGAAGCTAGCCGGGGAGTTGCGGTGCGAGCTTTAATTGACTCTAATTTTATTTATCGCTCTTATAGTGAAGGGTTGGATATGATGGGGGCGACTTTGATGCAAGATTGCGGGTTAGAAACTGACAATCGCCCTTGGAGAAAGCCGCTGACTACGGTGGGAGTGCCGCTGTTACCAATGGGCGATCGCCTGCACCACAAATTCGGCGTTGTGGACGGCAAAACGGTGCTTACAGGTTCTCACAACTGGAGTGAGGCTGCAAATCACGGGAATGACGAGACGCTGCTGGCGATCGAGAGTCCCGTAGTTGCAGCCCATTTTGAGCGGGAGTTCGATCGGCTTTACAAAGGCGCCATCTTGGGAATTCCCGCCCGAATCAAACAGAGAATTGATGCTAAGAAAAAAGAGTGCGATTCACTACAAGCAGCATCAAAATCTGCGGCTGCCAAACCTCAAATTGCTGCTAAAAAGTTAGTTAATTTAAATACAGCCAGTCAGGAAGAATTAGAAACCTTGCCCGGGGTTGGTCCGAAGTTAGCCGAGAGAATTATTACAGCGCGGCAACAGCAACCTTTCACCTCTTTGGAGGATGCGGCACGGGTACAGGGAGTCGGGGACAAGATTTTAGATAGATGGCGCGATCGAGTAACTTGGTAGTTAAGTTCATACTCAGGACTTCATTCCTGGCTCTACAAATTCCGCAGTCAGGACTTCTGTTTTTCCTTTCGCAACTCAGCATCAAGGACTCAAATCTTCACTATAAAACTATCCGAGCGACTTTGACAACATATCTGCTCTCAAGTTAAAATAATAACTTGTTAACAAAAGGCTATCTATTTACATTAGAGGTAGAGAGATGAAACACGCCATATTTGTTACGGAAAGACCAAAAATCAAATTTCTAGCTATTTTCCTGGGGGCAATTTTTTTGACGCTAGCAGCTTTCACAGTCAGCGCTCAGCAGACTAACAACGCACAATTTAGGGTCAAAAACGAAAACACTTTTAATATTAATTTGATTCAATTTAAGCGCGTTGAATATGTAGGTACTTGTGCCGGTACTGTGATCACGCCTGATTCGCAAAGCGCTCGATTTGTCTCCAGCAAAACTCCTCCCGCCCCTAACAGGAGGGTGATGATTAAAAATGTGACTGATGGCATGGAAAGTAACCCCTATCCCTACACAGACAGAAGTTACAATAAAGGTGAGTTCTCCGAGGATTTTGGATTTAAGTTGGGTAACAGTCACAAAACAAGAACTTTTTCGGTTTTAGAGGGAGAAAATAACTTTCTCTATGAAATCAAAGAAAATGACCAAGTTATAGAACAAGGTTCGCTTACGGCTCAAGTTTCTATACAAAACTTAGGTACTTTTCCCCGTCAGCAAATTTGTGAACATAAGGTAGAATGTCGAAATAGTTATGATTGTCGCGACCGTAAAGGCAGAAAAAGAAGTTGCAGACGAGAGTGTTTTCCTGTTCAACAGTGTCGCTGTCCGTAATCACTTTCTGCCCTAAAATTATTTTTTTAATTAACAGCAGAAGACAAAGAGGAATAACAAACCAGAAACAAGATAAGTTATTTTCCAGGGAAGAGCGGCAACCACGGGGGATTGCCCCTCCAAAAAAATTGTTAGTTCAAGTAATGGGGTGAAAGTAAAATGCCGCTCCTAACACGATATATGTTGCTAAAAGCAGCACTCCTTCCAGCCAATTAGAGCGCCCGTCGATACTGATTAGATTGGCAATTGTCACTGCGATGGCAACTGCAACTACTTCAAAGGGATTGAAGTTTAAATCCATCGGCTGATGAATCACTAATCCGATAATTACCAACACCGGCGCTACCAGCAAAGCAACTAGCAAACTCGAACCCATTGCGACAGAAACTGACAAATCCATATTGTTTTTCATCGCAACTCCTACCGCAGTTACATATTCGGCCGCGCCACCAACAATCGGCAACAGAATTACCCCTGTAAACAGCGGCGTCAATCCCAATCCTTTGGTAGTTTCTTCGACAACACCAACGAAAATTTCTGATTCAAAAGCAACGGCAACAGTTGAGGCAACTAGCACTCCTATCCACAGCCACAAATTCGGTTTGTGCGTAGTAGATTCCTCTTTGGCATTTTGAGGATTTTCTGACTCTAGTTCGAGTAACCCAACCTCGTAAAGATAGCTGTGAGTTTTTAATGAAAATAGGAGAGTTAGAGCGTAAACTGCAATTAGGACGATCGCAGTTATTAAGGAAAGATTCTGAATGGCCGCAGGTTCGACTCCATTGGAGGTGTAAATTACCATTGTCGGCAGCAGAATTGCAATCACTGCTAGAGTCATTGTGGAACCGTTCACCCGCGCGATAATCGGTTTAAATTCTTGTTCTTTGTAGCGGATGCCTCCTAGCAGCATGGAAAATCCCATGACTAAGAGCAAGTTGCTGATAATTGTACCGGTTATGCTGGCTTTTACAATGTCAATTAAGCCAGCTTTCAGGGCAACTATTGCAATAATTAATTCCGTAGCATTGCCGAAGACGGCATTTAATAAGCCGCCTATGGAGGGGCCTGTAACGATCGCCACTTCTTCTGTTGCTGTACTCAACCAAATCGCCAGAGGTATAATGCCTAAAGCGGATGTGATGAAAACTGCCAGGGCACCCCAGTGCAAATACTCAGCGGCGATGGAAATGGGGATAAAAATTAACAGCGCTATGGAAAGAATCTTTTTGATTGACATAGGAACTCGGATGGTGTATTGAAGAGTGAGGTTTAGCTGTCGCGGCGCTCGTCAAGTTGATTTTACATGATTCAACTATCCTCTGACTCACCCAAATACGGATACAAGCCCCGGACTTAAGTTGTGGAGAGCAATCATGGTTTAGAAAAAAGTTTTAGCCCCCCGCAAACGGCTGTGGAGTTAATCTAAAATCTAAAATTTGAACGAGACTGACTGTTGTCTATCTGAGAAAAAGTGCGCCGTCATTCCGAATCCTTAAAGATGTTTTATCCAAACCTAAATCATTTGTCTCGTCTAATCTTACCTCTAGAGTTCCTTCGCCACCAGGTTTCAAACTGGGTTTCAATAATGCGCCATCTAGCCGCCTAAATACAATTGAGGCCGGTAGTGTCAATGCTGGCAGCGCGACTGTTGAATTTTCCGCTAAACTCTCGCGGTTAGTCTGTCCAACCACGTAAAAAAATAGTCTATCGTTGGTTTTATTCGTTAATCTAACATTGACTTTGCCATTAACTGGAACTATCTTGCCGTCAGGAACTCTTTCTGGTTCGTTAGTTGGGGATATTTCGCTAGCAAAACTCGCATAGTGGGTTAAAAAAGGCAAAAAGCTGTTGCCTGCTACGGCTAAGCTGACAGCCAGTAGACTTGGCAGCCAGGTTTTATCGATCGGTAACTTGCACATTTTTTTTATTGACTTTGCCGCGAAAAATTCTAATAAGCGATTTTACCTTATCCTGCTATTTTCTGACAAGTCCCCTAGGAAGTAAAGTCGAGCTTTTTATAGCTGACACATTAGCGGTAAAGATGAAATTTGAATATAATATGAAGTTATAAAAATATGGAAAATATAGATATTAGTATGTAGTATCCAGTTATCGAATAAAAGCAAGTTGATAAGTCGCCCCAATTAACTTTTGAATAGTACCGATTCTCTCAAAATGATGAAGAAGGAAGAAGCAAGTTCGGCGACAAAGCCGTCTAGGGAATTTAACGCCTCGAAGTTGAGGGAAGAAAAAAGATTTTGTCAACTTTCCCCCTCTCCTACTCTTCTCCTCCCGCAGCAGCTATTCAACCCAACGCACCCGAACAAAATGAGCTTCGCGTCCCCAGAAGTCGTGACTTACAGTAATATCAACAACACTCAAATTAAACGGAATAGCAGTTGTGACGTAACGCTGAGCCAGAGCTCCCACATCAGGAGCTAACTGAGCCGCCGCAGCCGCCGCTGCACCCAAACCTAAAAGTTGCAGAATGGGCCCCCGAGGCAGGGCTAAATTGATGCCAACAGCAAGTCCAGCCGTTAGCAGCATTGCCACCGACAAATTCGTGCCACAGCGGGGATGTACAGCTAAATCCCACTCTCCGCTTGCAATCCGCTGCAAAGCCTCGCGTACTGCCTGATGCAACTGTACAATGTTGACGTGGCCATAAAGATAAAACCCTTGGTCTGTGGACATCCCGCCCAATAACTCATTATCGGTTCTTGCTGTCGTCGCACCAATCGATTGGCCAAGTACCCAAACCGTAGCGTGTTCCAAAGCATGAACTTGTCGCAAAGCCAATATTTCCTTCAAGCCGGGCACAAAATTGAGTTGTCGCAACAAATCAGCATCTTGAGTCCGCTGCGGGGCAAAGTCGAAGGGAAACTGGCCAGTGCGGCCGGAAGCAGAAGCAGCAGTTGTCATATTAAAACGCCTCCATTAACTCCATTAAGTGGATATTTAACATTAGCAATTCGGTTGAGAAAAAGCCGAGCATAAATTATCAATAGTTGTGACTTTAAAATTTAGCAATGGCAGGTTGTGTGCAAAAATTATTAGCCTTCAACCTGCCCTTACTAACAGATAGCACTTATTCCCAATTTATTGCTCTAGTCGCTGGCCCTCACGGAATACTCCCGGAAGTCGCCGACCTCTGGTATCGATAATTGTGCCCTTACCGTGAGGCAATCCCTTGCGTAACTCTCCCTCATAGCGGATACCGTTGGAGAACGAACAGTTACCCCTACCATCAAGTTCTTGAGTATAGAACTGTCCCGAACACCGACTGCCGTCAGCGCGGGTGAACGCTCCCGTACCTAAAGGCTTGCCCCCTAAAAATTGACCCACAAAGCGATCGCCATTAGCAAAAATGAATTGCCCTTGTCCCGTGGGCACGCCTACTTTTTGATCGAGAGAAAACGACCCTATATAGCGATCGCCATTAGTAAAAATAGCTGTCCCGGAACTAACTTTGCCATCTCGGAATATGCCCTCCACGCGGGCGTCGTCCTTAAATATAAATTGTCCTCGACCATTTGGTTTGCCCAGACGGAACTGCCCCTCATAGCGATCGCCGTTGGAATATACGTATACCCCAGTGCCACTGGGCAAACCGTTAACGAACTGTCCGATGTAGCTATCACCGCTGTCATAATCGCACCTAACTCTACCTGTAGCGATAGCTGGCACGCAGCGACCGGTTTTAGCTTCTGTTCCTTGCGCCATTGAGGGCAAGGGATCAATCGCGTAACTACCAATTCCCAACACTGATGCAACTAATAAAGCGATTCCACTGAGCCAAGAACGGGAAATCATCAATCAACTTTCTCCTATGCGCTGTTAGATATTATCTTCTTCTGTCCTTTGTCTTTTGTCCCATTTGTTGTCAAAAGTTGGCTGAAAACCTCAATCATTTATCCTTTACGAAACTCCGGGCTTGCCGTTGCGAAATACCCCCGGAAAGCGCCTACCGCTAGCATCGATCATTGTCCCGACACCGTGAGGCACTCCCTTTCGCAATTCTCCTTCATAGCGCGTACCATTGGGGAAACTGCAGGAGACACTAGCGTCAAGTTCTTGATTGAAAAACCTGCCGGAACAGCGAGTGCCGTCTACCCGCACCAATACCCCCGGGCCAAAGGGCGAACCTGCAAAAAATTGTCCTTCGTAGCGATCGCCATTAGTATAAAAAAATTGACCCCGCCCTGAGGGTTGGCTGCTAATGGCATCAGTCTGAACGTTCCTGACGACTGCGAAGTTTCCGACATAGCGCTCGCCGTTGGCAAAAACGACTGTCCCAGATCTCATTGTGCCGTCTTGGAACACGCCTGTGTAGCGGGCATCATCTTTAAAAATGAATGTCCCTCTACCATTTGGCACTCCATTGCGAAATTGTCCTTCGTAGCGATCGCCATTAGCATACACGTAGACTCCGCTGCCATCGGGCAGGCCGTTGACGAAATTTCCCTCATAGTTATCGCCTCCCTCGTAATTGCATTTTACTCTTCCCGTAGGAGGGTTGCCTTGGCAGAAGGGAGAGCGTTTTCCTTCTTCGGGTTTTGGTTGAGCCATTGATGGCTGCGGAGTCAAGAGATTAGTGGCGCTGCCGATACAAGAAGCAACTAATATCACCATCCCTAATTTTTGAATTGAACCGAGCATGATCAATCTCCTTTAACTTCAATTACTAATAGGGATTTTCTAGAAGCTAATACTCAATGAAAAGTCCTCTCTTTTTTAATCCCTGTACTAATTTTACCTTCAGGTTCGAGATCTGCCCTAAATGCAAAAAGGCAAAAACTCTAATTTTTGCCTTTAGCATTTTTCCTGCTTTACTGTCAATTTTCAGCGTCGCGCTGAGCTATTCGGATTTGGGAGACGGCTAATAACTGCATTGGCTGGTTGTGATTGGCGATTTGCGGGTTTTTCGCCAACACCTTTGGCTACCTCAACGCCGTTTTCCTCCAGAATCACGATCGGATCTGCTCCTTGCTTGAGATCGACCCGCTTCACCAACACTTGCCCGTTAGACAGCCGCTGCCCGACTTTGACATATCGGCTGGTTGGTTCATTCGGTACTTTGACAATCACTTGCGTCTCGTTGCCGACTTTTACCACCCCGCTGACTTCAGTGCCTGTAGCGATGTCAGTAGAAGGCGGTGGCGGCGGTGGCGGAACTACTGGGATCACGGGAGGAGGCGGGGGATTTGGGTCTACCCACTGGGGCGGGCGCTTGTCTACTGGCAGTTCCGGCAGATCCGGCACTCCTATAGGCCTAGCTGCTATTGGCTGGGGCGGGCGCGGGGGACCCGCACGGCGAGGCTGGCGAGGCTGCGGATTCGGCGCACCTTGGGGTCTAACTGCTATTGGCCCAGTTGCAGGAGGACGGGTGCCAGTAACTCTTCTTGCCCTGGCATTGGGGTCTCTCCATTGGGGCGGGCGCTTGTCTACTGGAAGTTCAGGCAGATCCGGCACTCCTATGGGTCTAGCTGCAATGGGTTCGAGTCCCGGCGGGGATGTACGAGTACGACCTAACTGAGGAGCATCTAGCTCCGGAACTTGGGGCGGCAAGCCAATTTGCCCCCCGGTGCCTCCGGGTAAGGAACCATTTCTGCCACCGCCACCGCCATTTAACCGAGGAGGAGTTCCCCCTGGTGGAACTATGGGACGCGAGTCAATTTGCGCCCCATCACCTTCGGGAAGTAAATTTCCCGATCGACCTCGTAGTGGCTGAGTGCCCCCTCCACCGCCCGTGGGTGTCCTGGAGATAGTAACCGTCTGATTAGGCCTGTTAAGTGGGGGCGGAGCCAATAACTCGGGAAGCTCGGGTAGCACGGCTACTTCTCGCTGTGGCAGTTTGGGGAGTTCTGAGCTAATCCCACCCGCTCCGTTAGCTCCTGCAGGGATTTGTAATGCGATCGGCGGCAGCGGCCCAAAGGGGTCTAACTGAGAAGGATTCGCTGTCACAGGACCTTGGGGCACGGGCTGAAGCGGAAGTGTTGGATTCCTGTCCTTTTTGTTGCCGATATTTGTTTGAGCCTGTCTTGCTCGTTCCTCTGGGTTGGTCGATCGAATTAACCCTGGAGGCTGGGCGGCTACTATTGGAGACTGGAAAGTCTGAGCTGCTGGGGTGGGGCTGGCAGAGGCTGCCGGAGACGGAGAGGCTGCACTGGGACTGGGGCTGGGACTGGCTGTGTTGCTGCCCTCGCCACCGCAGCCTGCGATCGAGAAAGCTAGTAGTCCTATAGTCGCCAAATATAAAAGTTTGTACATTGCCGATCGCCCCTAACTGCTTAATTTCAAGATCTCCAACAAGGCTCTGCAATTACAGCCTGTTGCCGTTTATAAGTTTATCTGTGTTCGATGTTATGCGATCGCTTGAAAATTGCCAAGTTTTCCTCATGATCTCATCGGGCTCTTCGGGCGCTAGGTTTTGGGCGAGCAAGTTAGGATATCAATGGCGGTCGTTGTGGGAAATATTGAATCAATCAAGGTATTTAGATGATGGCAAAAGTGATTCTCAAGCGAATTTGGCGATCGGGCTTTGTTTTTGCGACCGTTTTGGTTGGTCTGGGATCGGTGGGGGGCGAGGTGCATTCTGATTCACGTCAGCCAGAAACACAGGTGATGACATTGGTGCCCGATATGAGTTCCCAGCCGCTCGTGAAGCGGAGCTATCCCGAAGGGAATCGCACTATAACGGGATCGGGATTCACCACTGGCAAATTGTACTCTCAGTTTTGGAACCCATCCAATCCTGGTGCCAAACCCCCAGCAAATCAACCGCCTAAGCCACGGGGGAATCCACAGGTATTTCAAGCTAAAATCAAGCGTCGCGCAGGCGGGACGCCGGTGATTGATGTGGTATTTAACGGCAACAAGACTTTTGAGATGATTCTCGATACCGGGGCGAGCGGCACTTTGATTTCTCAGCGGATGGCTACTGCGCTGGGAGTGAGGCCGGTGCGTACCGTGAGAGCGGGGATCGCTGACGGTAGCGTTGTCGAGTTCCCGATCGGTCTGGTGCGATCGATCCGGGTTGGGGGTGCTGTGATCCAAAATGTCGAAGTGGCGATCGCCAAACAAATGCCAATAGGTCTGCTCGGTCACGATTTCTTTGGCAATTACGATGTCAAAATTAAAAAAGATGTTGTAGAATTTTATGTTCGCTAAAAGTGAGCGGAGTCGGCAAGCGATTTTTGCTCAACTCGTGTCCTATAAAGTTATTCGCAGCCGACTCAAGGCTTTTAAATTTATTGGTTGAGGCGGTAGCAAAATGCAACCAAGTGTGGTATTGTTCTTAGTGTTTCAAGAGCCACCGACGGTTAAACTATCCGTGAAATCCGGCCAAAAAAGCACGGCTGCTGTTGGTGAGATCGGTAACAGTCTCCGACAACGATTCACAGTACAAGCCAAGGCAATCAATTAAACAATTCGCCAAGCCGATCGAAATAAGTTCCCAAAATGCTGTGGCTGAGGGAATATTGGTTGGCATTGTTCAGCCGGAGCGTAGAAAATATGTAAACTGATTAGCGGCAGATGTTCCGCAAAATCGGCCATCATGACGATCGAGAAATTAATTATTGTAAATAAGGTATTCACATGGCACAAGCGTCTGTATCTCCTGTAGTGCTGATTATTCTAGACGGCTGGGGTTATCGTGAAGAACAAGACGGAAATGCGATCGCCGCGGCAAAAACACCCGTGATGGACAGTCTCTGGGCCGCTTATCCCAGAACTCTGATTCACACCTCGGGTCGGGCGGTAGGGCTGCCAGACGGGCAAATGGGTAACTCAGAAGTGGGTCACTTGAATCTGGGCGCGGGCCGCGTGGTTCCTCAAGAGTTGGTGCGGATCTCGGATGCAGTGGAAGATGGTTCTTTGCTTAACAACCGGGCGCTGGTTGAGCTTTGCCAGAAAGTCCGCGCTACGGGCGGCAAGTTGCACCTGACTGGTCTTTGTTCTGAAGGTGGGGTTCATTCCCATCTCAGTCATATTAAGGGTTTGCTGCTATTAGCAAAAGCACAGGGAATTTCTGAGGTTTGCATTCACGCGATTACAGACGGTCGTGATACTACTCCGAAAGAGGGTGTCGAAGCTCTAGGCAAGATTGAAAGTTATATCGCAGAGGTAGGGGTCGGTCGGATTGCGACCATCAGCGGCCGCTACTACGCGATGGACAGGGACAAGCGCTGGGATCGGGTGCAGCGCGCTTACGAGGTGATGACGACTGAGGGTGCTCCTGACGGTCGATCGGCTGTGGATGTGTTGCAGGGCTCCTATGCTGAAGGAGTGACGGACGAGTTTGCTGTTCCGACTCGGATTTCTCCGGGGGCGGTGGCATCCGGGGATGGGGTAATTTTCTTTAATTTTCGCCCGGACAGGGCGAGAGAATTGACTCAGGCTTTTGTGGCACCGGATTTTAAAGGGTTTGAACGGAAGTTAATTGAGTCCCTGGCGTTTGCGACTTTTACTCAGTACGACCCGAAACTCTCGGTAATGGTGGCTTTTGAACCGCAGAATTTGAACAATATTCTGGGCGAGGTGATTTCTAAGCACGGTTTGCAGCAGTTGCGGACGGCGGAAACTGAAAAGTACGCTCATGTGACTTATTTTTTTAATGGGGGTCTGGAAGAGCCTTTTATCGGGGAACACCGGGAGTTGGTGCAGAGCCCGATGGTGGGGACTTACGATGAGGCGCCCCAGATGTCGGCGGACTTGGTGACGGATGGGGTGGTGACGGCTTTGGAAAAAGGCATCTATTCGTTTATGGTGATTAACTACGCTAACCCCGATATGGTTGGTCATACGGGGATGATGGATGCGAC
This sequence comes from Microcoleus sp. MON2_D5, assembly GCF_036701905.1. Lineage (NCBI taxonomy): Bacteria > Bacillati > Cyanobacteriota > Cyanophyceae > Oscillatoriales > Microcoleaceae > Microcoleus > Microcoleus sp. MON2_D5. The sequence continues at coordinate 40,089 of NZ_JAUBRM010000041.1, read as the reverse complement.
GATAATTGCGATCGAAACTGTGGATAAATGTTTGGGGCGGCTGTTGAGCGCCATTAGTAAAGCTGGGGGAACGGCAATTATTATTGCTGACCACGGAAATGCTGAGCAGATGTTTGACGAGGATGGGAATCCGTGGACGGCTCACACTACTAACCCGGTGCCGTTTATTCTGGTAGAAGGTGAAGGTCGGAAGATTCCGGGTCACGGAACGGATGTTCCTCTGAGGACGGATGGTTGTTTGGCGGATATTGCGCCGACGATTCTGGAGCTGTTGAGGTTGCCTCAGCCCCCGGAGATGACGGGACGCTCTATGATTCGATCGGCTGAGTTTGAAGTTCGTGCCAATCGCACTCCGGTGCGAGTCCGATTGTAGTAGGGACAAAGGCGCCGTGCATTGGTGTCAACTTAAGCTGTCATCGGCCCAGTCCTCCCGCCCATCCGGTAGTCCGCCAGGGAATGAATTCCCTGTCTAATAGCGAAAGTCCTCTCAAGAGGACTAATGAGTTTAAAAATTCGGCGTTGCTGAATTGGGGTAGGAAATTTGTAGGGGCAATCCCCCCGTGGTTGCCCCAGCGCTGACAGGGTAAGCACTTAGAATTACCCCATCAGGCAAAATCATACTTGGATTCAGCAGTAGCAAAAATTCTTCTTTTCAGTCCTCTTAAGAGGACTTTCGCTTTGAGGGAGGGAATTCATTCCCTGCCGGACTGCGGGTTTGACGTTAAGTTGACACCAGTGGGCTCGGGGAGTGTCTCTGCATAAATTGTGTGCGATCGACCGAATTTGATAGGATAATAAATTACCGATTACTAATTACCAATTACTCCAGATTATGAATATTGTTTCTGTGTTACAAGTTATCTGGTCTTTGTCTGCTTTAGGACTTGTGATTTTTGTGTTGCTGCACAGTCCTAAAGGCGATGGTATTGGAGGGATTGGCGGACAAGCTCAATTGTTTACCAGCGCCAAGAGTGCAGAAACGAGTCTGAACCGGATTACTTGGGGTCTGTCTATTGTTTTTATGGGTTTGACTGTGATTTTGAGTGCTGGTTGGTTGGCGCCTAAGTTATAAGATTTGGATTTTTAACCGCAGATAGCTCACGGGCGAGACGCCCGTGCCACATAAATAAATTATTGTGGGGTGGGCTTCTAGCCCGCCCTAAAAATGAAATTTAAGTGCAGTCAGAAAAATGCGGTTGTGGAAAGTGACAGTAAAACCTCGATTGCTGTCTGGTTTGGGATTGGCTTTATGTTGTTTTAGCTTCATAATTTTTACTCAGGTTAATACTCCGGCGGCGACTCTTTCTTCTCTCCCTAATAGTTTGCCGAATCCACAGGTTCACCCTTTGCCGCCAACGCTAGCGAATTGGCAAGATTCCACAAATAGTGGTGATTATTTTGACCAGGTTAAGCCACCGAATTTCGGTCATTTGTTGTGGTCTAAGTTTCCGATTCAGGTTTATGTTGAGCGTCCAGTTGATGCTAATAAGTCTGAAGAATGGGTGGCGGCTGTGTTGGATGTTGTCCGGGAATGGGGGGTTTATTTGCCTTTGGAAGTGGTGGATAGTTCGGAGGTGGCTGATATTAGGATTTTACGTCGGGCTCCGCCTTTGCGTCAAGGGGTTTTGCGATCGCGCTCTGGAGAGGCTACCTATGAATTGTACGCCCGTCGGGATGGGGATAAAACTGTGCTATCTCATCGGTTTTCGGTTTATTTGAATCCGAATCAAGTGGGTAAGTATATTCCGGCGACGGCGCGGCACGAGTTGGGCCACGCTTTGGGAATTTGGGGTCACAGTTTGATGGAAACTGATGTGCTTTATTTTTCTCAGGTGAGAAATCCTCCGCCTATTTCAGCGAGGGATGTTAATACTTTGAAGCGGGTTTACGAACAGCAGACTCGGTTAGGGTGGGAATTTCAGAGACTCGGCGATTGAAACCGCATCTCTCCAAATTAAGTTCGCTTACACGGACTAAAAAAACATAATAGTTAATAGGAAATATCAGAAAAATGAAAGATGAATGTTTTGGGATTGTGCCGATTTTTGGAAAGGAAGCTGATGCTTTGTTTTTGTTGATTCAACATCAAGCGGGACATTGGGCGTTTCCGAAAGGTCACGCGAACCCCGGGGAATCTCCTGCGGAAACTGCAAGGCGGGAATTTGAGGAGGAAACAGGTATATCGGATTTTGAAATGCTGGATGAGCCGAGTTTTACGGAACACTATTCTTTTGTGAAAGATGGGGAGCCGATTGAAAAAACTGTCACTTATTTTTTAGGTTTTGTCAATTCGATGGAAGTTGTTTTGCAAGAGGAGGAAGTTCAAAATTCTGCTTGGCTTTCTTTTGATGAAGCTGTTAAACGGATTACTTTTGATGCAAACCGCCTCATGTTTGGGGAAGTTAAGGCATATTTGGATGGCAGAAATTTAAGAGTCGGCGGTTGAAAGCGAGGCTATACAAAGGAAGTCACTCTGTAAGAGACTAAGAAAATTGAGGCAGGATTTGGTATAAGTCAATATGGTTCAGTTAAGCCCGATCCCCCCTAGCCAAGGGCGGGCACGGGGGCACCGCCCCTACGAAGGGGGGGACAAGAAATTACTCAAAGTCCCCCTTCTTAAGGGGGATTTAGGGGGATCTCCGGGGAATAAACAGTTTTAACCCAAGCGTATTGGGGTATAAGTTCTGATTGAAAAACCCGGTAACTTTTGCGATACCGGGTTTATTAAGTGTCAGATTCTGTGGGCGAATCCTGCCGCCAATCTGAGGTTATTTGTTCGTTTTCTGAGCTTCGGCGTGGTGTTGCAAGCGAGAAAAAACGTTGTAGGCGTCGGGGCCGGGAGTATCGTGTTCGCCAGAGCCGTCCATGGGGCCGTCAATGGCTTTCCAAGCAGGAATTCCGCCTTTTAGTTCGGCTACTTTTTGAAAGCCTGCTGCGCGGAGAAGATTGGCCGCTTCGGCGGTTTGTTGGTCGTTTTCGCCGTAGATGTAGATGTCGCGGATGGGTTCTAAACTCGATTGTGCTCTACCGACTAATTCGTCCATTGGCATCATTACCGCGCCGGTAATGTGGCTTTTGGTGAAGCTTTCAAAATCACGAGCGTCGATGATTGTGAGTCCGGGTTCGCCCCAATCTAAACGGGCTTTGAGGTCGTGGCTAGATGCTTGAGCTTTCAAACCAGGAGGGGTGGGAGTCAAATCTGGAAGTTTTTCTTTGATGTCGGAAATTTGGTCGGGAATATTTTTCATGGGTAAAAGGTTGTTCAATGTTTTGATTGCCATTGCAATGTAACAAGAGGTTTAGGTTGAATTCGTCTTTCTAAAGGCTGAACTTGGCATTGAACTAAAGTCGCATTTAAACTGGATTGCAGGTGGTTGACTAAGGTTGGGATCGCTAGATTTGTTGAGTTTGCTAGAGGAAAGCGGGCTGTGCTTCAGATTGTTCGATCGCATTTGCTGTGGAGAATTTGAAGTGCGATCGCTCGTTAGATTACGTATTCTATCAAACGATTTCCTTTTAGTCAATCACAATTATTTTGAAATGAAATTGGCCGAAGTTGCGTACAGCCTCGCGCGGGATTTTACGGAAAAGTGGAGAGGTTTGGCAGCAAGATTTATGATAAAATTTGATACTAAGAACAAGTATTTAAAGGTCTGAATATGTCTGAGAAAGATGAAATTCCGGTGTCTAACACTTTGACACCGGAAGAGCAAGCGGTGTGGGATGCAAAGGCAAAAGTTCGGGTACTGCTGAATTTGTGGGATTTGGGCGGCGGGAGGATGAAGGTGAAAAAGGGGGATTTGACTAAGCGGATTGTGCGGACTAATGAGACGAGTCAGAGATATGTGGAAGTGCTCGGCGAGTTGCAGGCGACTGGGGCGATCGAGTATTCGCTGGTAAATCGGGTGACGCTGGTGGAATTGAGCGCTAAGGGGAAAGAAGTTTTAGCGCAGGGGCTCAAAAGTCGGGATTCTTTGTTTGAGTTTGATGGTTCTCAAATTGGTACTCGGCTGGGAAATTCTTTGTTGAAGTGGATTCGACATCAGGATAGTGCGGCGAGTGTTGCTGTTGATAAGGGGAAGGCGGATGTAGGGACGATCGCATCCTATGACGATTTTAAGGCTGTGGCGATCGATGTGTATGACAGCTTGAACCGGGATTATAACTTAGACGATTTAGTGCCGATTTATCGGATGCGTCGGGCGATCGGCGAAATGGTAGGGCGATCGGAGTTCAATGAGTGGCTGTTGGAAATGCAGGCTCAAGATATTTTTCAGTTGATCGGCGGTGAGATGAAAGATATCACGCCTGATAAAGCTGAAGATTCGATCAAAACTGAACTTGGTGCAATTCGTTATTATGCCAAACGGCTAAATTCCTAAAATTTGCCTAAATCCTTTTGTAAATTCGTTAACCTCACACAAAAAGCCATGACTAATTCTTCTGTTTCTTCCACTGAAGAGCTTAACGCTGCTCTCTTAAGTCAGAATCCTTTTGCTAAACCTCCTTATCTGAATGCTAGTGATGTTTGGGACAAGGAATTATTTGATTTTGAAACAATAAATTCCCATGCTTCTGATACAGTTTTTCAGGCACTTGAGCAAATTCGTGCAGGTCAATATTCAACAACTTCAATTGCTATAACGGCTCAGGATGGAACTGGTAAAACTCACATTATTAGCCGTATCCGCCATCGCCTACAGAAGGATGGAGGAGGGTTATTTGTCTACGCTAACCAATATGGTGACATACATAAAATCAAGCAAGGCTTTCAGCGAATATTAGCCGAGAGCCTTAGTAATATTGGCAGAGAAGGGGTGACACAGTGGCAAGAACTAGCAACGGCAATGGCTAACCATGCTTTAAAGGTTACCAAAGCAAATGCTAAAGTTTTTTCTACTCAAGAATTTTTGGAAAAATTCAAGGCAAACACACTCCAAAAAGTGAAAACATGGGTGAAAAATCTAACAAAACAATTCCGGCAAGCCAAAAATATTAACGATCCAGATATTGTCAAGGCAATTTTCTGGACGCTTTCAGACGAACAATCACCTTATGCAATCAAATGGTTACAGGGTCAAGAGCTTGCTCAATACAAAGCTAATGAGTTGGAATTACCGAGCCAATGCCAATCTTTTGAGGCGGTTCTACAAATTTTAGATTTGATTAGTGAGTACAATGAACTTGTAATTTGCTTTGACGAATTAGATCAAGAAATCTACGACGATATTAGTGGCTTACACATCAGCCAGATTGTAGCTGGACTAATCAAAGATTTATTTCAAAATCTCAGCAGAGGTTTGATACTGAGCGTAATGATGCCTGCTCAATGGAGCAATAGAATAAAACAACTACCTGGTGGAGTGTACGGTAAGGTTTCTGCTCATGGAAATCCAATTGACTTAAAGTACATGGATGGGGAATCAATTTTTAACTTGGTTACATTTTGGATGAATAAATATTATCAACTGCGAAACTTAGTGTCTCTTGATCCCACCTATCCATTTACTAAAAGTCAACTTAGTGAGCTTGGTAAGGGAAGACCAACTGTCAGAGAGGTTTTAAACTGGTGCAAAGATCATTGTAAGCCTCCTATGGTGAAGCCTGATGATACCACGAAAGAGGAAAGCATTTCTAATCCCGTTGAAATTGCTTTTACCAAAGAGCTAGAGGAAGAGATTACAAATTATTTAGAAGATAATTTTGTGCTGGCGGATGCTTTATTCTTTGGGTTTCAGACATTAATTGGTCACACACTTGAAAGGGTTACAGTTCACGAAGTCACGGATAAACTTAAGAAACGTGGAGGCAAAGATGATTACATCAATTTCAAAGTAATTGGTAAAGAGGATGGAAACGATATAAGTATTGGAGTAGCAGTCCTTCAGTATGATGGTGGCCAAGCATTGGGAGCGGGATTGAAAAGGTTAAATGACTACGAAACCTTTGGTATGACTCGCGGTTGTTTGGTTCGTTCCAGAGACAAAAAAATCAGTTCACACTTAGAGCAAAAGTATCTTATACCCCTCATTAAACAGCAAGGTGGAGAGTATGTAGAACTGAAAGAAAATGAAATTAAACCGCTGTTAGCTATTCGGGCTGTTTATCAAAAACGCAAAGTAGATTACGGAGTAAGTGAGGAGCAAATATTTCAGTTTATTTTTGAGAAAGGTGCTGAGAAAATGCTTGGAGTTGATAACCCCCTGCTTAAAGAAATTCTTAGCGATCCTTCCTATCAGATGCCTACTGACATGATAGCAGATGATCCCGTAACCCTGGCGGACTTTATGATGGATGATTTATCGGAAGAAATGGAGGAGGCGTGCGACAATTTGCTTAGCGATTTTAATTGATTTTTCATAAACTATCAACTTGATATTTCGATAACAGTAAATCCATGTCGCTAGTCAACATTGACAAAGCTATACGTTTACCTGCCCCAGACGTAGAAGCTTTAATCCAAGGGCGAATGATTGCAGCAATAGTTTGGCGAACGTTTAATCCGGGAGAACAATATGCACTTTATCCAACCGATAATTCTAATATGCCCTTGATGAAACCTAAGCAAATGAGCTTGTTTTCTGAGTCAGGGCAATTAGAACTCCCACTGGTAGTTTCAGATAAAGTTTGGATCAAAGCTTGGGCTAGGTGCGAATTGTGCCAAATGGTGAATGAGGCTGAATCATTAGAAGCTTTGTCGCGGTTAACAGTCTGGAAAACAGAGGCATTACAGCAAATTCTCCAGCAGCGTCCTTTTATTTTTGTAGCTTACCTACGGGTTTATTTGCTACCTCAGCCGCTAGAAATGTCTGTCCATCCCAGCGGCAATTTTGTACCTTTGCCAAAGTCTCTAAATGTTACTGATTCTTCACCTGTGTTGAGCGAGTCTATCTTTGCTAAACGCCGTCAAAAGCTGGAAAAACTAGAGCCGCCAGAACATCCAGAATTGGAAGAGTTGCAAAGTACGATCGCCCTTTTATCCACTACTAACCCAAACGCCAAACAACTAGATGCAGAAATCAAAATATTTCTCGGTTGGTCAGAAAATTCACCAACAGCCAAACCCGATCCTGATTTAGATTGGATTAAAACAATTGCACAAATTGGCAACTCTAGCGACGGTAATGGCTTTGAAAAGTTAGTCCGCAAAAGTTTTGTCAAGCTAGGTTTTGCCAATTCTAACACTAATCCGAAAGCTAGTCTCAATCCAGAATCAACAGGCGGCGCTGGTGGTTTGGACTTTTATTGCGAGACTCCCTATCCAGTAGCGGGAGAGTGCAAAGCTAGCAAACATGAAAGTGTACCTAATAGTGTAACGGCTCAACTAATTCATTTAGGTTTGACTCACTTGGGTCAAGATAAGTTCGATCGATCGGTTAAAATTATTTTGGCGGCTGGGCCTTTAACTAATCCAGCTAATCAAGCAGCTATTGGTAGTAAAATGAATGTAATTCGCCCGGAAACATTGCAAAAATTAGTTGAATTGAAAGCTAAGCAACCAGGTTCGATCGATTTATTACAGTTAAAACCTTGTTTGGAACAACAGCCGTTTGGTGAGGAAGCCGATGCTAAGGTTAATCGCTATATTGACGATGTGCGGGAAAAGCTTAAAGTGCGATCGCAAATCATACAAGCAGTGAAACAACTTTGCTCAGATAGCGACTTTCCAACGGTTGTTGAGATTAAAGTTCAATACAATGCTAGATTTGCCGCCACTGATTCTAAGCTGACAAACGAATCAGTAAAGGATTTGACTATAGAACTTTCTTCACCGCTGACTGGTTACTTAGGGCGAATTAAAGGAGAAAATGGGCAAAGCGAGCGCTTTTATTTCCTGCGCGACTTGCCGCTAGATGATTGAGATACGTCAAGGGCGGTTCCCTACGGGATAGCTTCGCCGCGCGTACTTTATCCAATTTCCTACACAGCATCAGGATCTACGCCCAACTCCCGTAACCTCGCCGCCAATCTTTCAGCTTTCTGCAATTGAGCTTGTTCTGCCTTAATTAACCCTTCCACCAATGGCGGATCTAAAATTTCATTGACTGATAATCTCAGATTGGGAAATACTACAGATTCCATTTCCTCACCAGGCACGAAATCTGTATATGTGTAACCATCTTCACCTTCAATTAATGCAAAAAGCCGGATTTTTTGCTTACCCGTTTTAGGGTCAACAATGCAATACTCAGGCACATTCGCTAATTCGTATTCTCCGCGTTTAATTACGTAATCTTCGCGGCGATTTTCGCTGACGACTTCTACCACTAACAGCGGCTTTTCATCAAATTCGAGGATACCTGCACCTGGTCTAGCAGCAGCTTGTTCCAAAAGACTTTGAGTGCAGACAACTACATCGGGAATCCGAGATTTATCTTCATCGGTTCTCACTCCCAAGCCAGTTTTTACTACTAAGTCGAGATTGTGAGCGGCTAGGTAACGCTGCAACTGGTAAACTAAATATTCGCAAATTTTGATGTGTAAAACTGTGGCTGTTGGCATCGGGATTAATTTGCCTTTGTACAGCTCATATTTCACATCAGATTCTCCTTGATAAATTCGGTATTCTTCAAAAGTTAATGTGGGCGAAGTATCGAACTCTTTTTCTGCGACTGCTGGCACAATAGATTGAGACATATATTTTTACCTATCTCTATAGTTTGCTATTATACTCAATTGTAATTTTAACACTCAAGACATCGATTACCAAAAGATCGATCGCCCTTATTGACTTTCCAATAAGCACAGGCCGCAATAGTTTTAATATTTTTCAAAATACAAATTAAATATTTGGTTCAGTTTACCATTTGGGCGATCGCCTCAACAAGGCTGTAGCTGCCTCACTGTCGAGAGGTTTAGAGAAAAAGTACCCCTGACCGTACTCGCAGCCGATCGCCCGCATTTGAGCCAATTGGGTGGCGGTTTCGACCCCTTCTGCTACTACCTCCATCCCCAAACTGCGGGCCAGCATGACGATCGCCCGCACGATTTCCAAATTTTCGCCCCTTTCCCCGATGCGGGTAACAAAAGAGCGATCGACCTTCAAAATATTAATCGGGAATTTGTGCAAATAACTCAGAGACGAATAACCAGTGCCGAAATCATCAATACACAGCCCGATACCCAAGTCTCTCAAATGCGAAAGCATCGCCGCCGCCGCTTCTCCATCTTCCATCACCACACTCTCAGTAATCTCCAACTTCAAACAGCGAGCGTCAACACCTGTTTCCAGCAAAACTTGCTTAATTTGCTCGATCGACTCGGGTTCCGCAAACTGCCTCCCGGAAAGATTTACTGCGACTGTCAGCGGCAAATTTCCCACAGATAAATTCAAACTCTGCCACTTAATAATTTGGCGACAGCTTTCGTTCAAAACCCACAAACCCAAAGGCGTAATTAACCCTGTTTCCTCCGCCATCGCAATAAATTCCATCGGGGAAACTAAACCCCTTTCCGGGTGCAGCCAGCGCACCAGCGCCTCAAATCCGATAACCGATCCGCTTTTTAAACAAACGATCGGCTGATAATAAACAGTAAAAGGACATTCCAATTTTAAAGTAGTCAATTGCGACTTCGGACGATCCAATCTGCGATCGATTTCACTCATCGGCGAGTTTTCCGCCGCCGTCCCACAGGCGAAATTTACTATGGGATATTTGAAATTTAGTTCTTCAACCGACTCGCGCAAATCGTGTTCCAAGTGCATCAAAGCCACAGCCCGAGTGTGCATCGCACTGGTAAAAACTTCGTAGCGAGCTTTACCGAGAGCTTTGGCCCGGTACATCGCAATATCAGCATCGCGCAAAATATCTCCCGGCCACTGATATTTGTCGGTACTCAAAGCAATGCCGATGCTAGCAGTAATTAAAACTTTATTACCTTCCAAATAAAGCGGTCGTTCGATCGTTTTGAGAATTTCCTTTGCTTGGGCGATCGCCTCATCAACACCGTGAATTTCATCCAGCAAAATCACAAACTCATCTCCTCCCAGACGAGCCACCGTATCCCCCGGCCGCAAACAAGTCAAGAGACGGCGAGCCACAGCCACCAACAGCCGATCGCCCGTGCGGTGTCCCTGACTGTCATTAATCACCTTAAACCTGTCCAAATCCAGAAACAGCACCGCAAACTGATAGCTCGGATGCCGTTGGGCGCGGGCAAAAGCTTGCCCCAACCTGTCAGTCAACAAAGCACGGTTCGGCAACTCTGTCAGCGCATCGTGCAAAGCATCGTGCAACAATTGTTCTTCAGCCATCTTGCGCTCAGTCACGTCGTGACAGTTGACCACAATTCCACGCACCGAAGGTTCGTTGAGCAAATTCGTCGCCACCGCTTCCAACACGCACCAGGAACCATCCTTGTGCTGCACTCGGTATTCCGCCATTCCCTGGCTAACTCTCGGCATTTGCATGACACCTTTGAACACTTGATCCACTATCAGCAATTCGTCAGGGTGAATCAAGTCAAATATAGATCGGCCCAAGACTTCCGCCGTCGGGTAGCCCAAAATCCGCTCTAGGGAAGGAGATACATAGCGGCAAAAGCCTTTCTCGTCGAGAATCACAATAATGTCTCTAGCATTTTCAATCAACGATCGAAAGCGCTTCTCGCTTTGCCGCAGCTCTTGTTCCGTGCGCTTTTGGTCGGTAATATCGGTATTCATGTAAATCAGACCGACAATTTTCCCCGTGCGGTCTTTAATAGCATCGGCCCGCAGCAACACTTGCAAAGTTTTACCGCTTTTAGTGCGCTTGGTAATTTCACCAAACCAAGAATAACCCTGGGCGATCGTGTCGAGTACCTCCCTGGCGACTGCGGGGTCAGCAAAAACGGCCGATATACCTCCGGCTAGTTTACATTCCTCTGCCGTGTCCCATTCAAATAGCTGAGAAAACGCTTGATTTTGATAAATGTGAGTGCCGTTCGCATCGCTGATGCCGATCGCGTCACTCGAACTTTCCACCGCCTTGCGAGTCAGCACCAGAGCTTCTTCTGCCCGCTTGCGCTCGGTAATGTCAATCCCTACCAGACAAGCTGCTTTGCCGCGATCGTACTTTTGAGCCACAATCAAATAGTATCCCTCCGACTCTCCCCCGTCGGTTTGTAGCTTAACGTTGAGTTCTTTAACCGCTTCCGTAGCGTCGCCGGCAAAAAACTCCACCACAAAAGAGTTAAAATCCGAGCTAGCGCCCAGAAAACCAATATCTTGACCGACAAAAGCCGACGGCCGCAAACCATGCAGTTTGGCTAAGTGCTGGTTAACCCCCAAATATCGCAAATCCGAGCTAATCCAAGATACTGTTCCCGGAACTGCTTCCAAAATCGTTTGCAGTTGGTCGTTAGCTTGCTGCAATGCTTGCTGCACTTCACAGAGTGGTTCCGACAAGTCAGATTGAACTCCTACGAAGTGAGTCAAATTAGCGTTGTCGTCTCGCACGGGAGATAGCGATAATTTGGCCCAAAAAGGAGTGCCGTCTTTGCGATAATTTTTGATTGGTGTCTGGATTTCTAGACCTTGGCGCAAGGCGTCGCGGATCTTAGCTACAGTAGTTCGATCGGTATCCGGGCCTTGCAAAAATCGGCAATTACGCCCCAAGATTTCACGCGCGCAGTAACCTGTCATCCGTTCAAAGGCCGGATTGCAATAAATTATCGGACAGTCGGGTGCATTGGCGTCAGCAATCACAATGCCGCTGCTAGTAGCAGCCAAAGCTCGATCGCGCAGCCACAGGGCTTCTGACGCAGTATGGCGATCGCCTACACCCCCCACTCCACCTAAATTAGAAATTGACTGGTTCTCCCGATCTCCCATCAGCCGAACTTTCAAGCAAACCTTTACAATTTCCGAATTGTTTCTTACTCTAACGTTTTTCACGACTCGCGCAACGTAAATTGTATCTCCGCATTTAAGTAAGCGGGATTTCACCTTAGTGGTTAGTTGTATTTTCTACCCTTGCTGTTGGGCATTTAAAAAAGCACGTCTTTACTTCCGCAGTGCAAAACCCTCAATTCTTCTCCCCCTCAGACTCTCTCCCCCTCAGACTCTCTCCCCACGCCCTGGCAATCACGATCCGCAGCAGCTTATTTAGCAGGAGTTGCAGCTTGAGAACTCGGAGGCGCAATATTAATTAATGGCAAAGTTCCGCCTCCTCCCATTACTGTCGGAAACTGGCCGTCCCATTTTTCAATTGCTTGCTGCTGCAAAATTTCGGCTGTTAAAGTTTGTCGCTGCAAGCGTTGAGCTTCTGCCTGACCTTTAGCGCGGTTTATTTGGGCTTGAGCGTCTTGGGTTGCTTTTTTAACTGTAAATTCTGCCTGTTTAGCTTCTTGTTCTGCTATTTGTTTAGCTTCGATGGCTTTGCTAAATTCTGGAGAAAAGCCAAAATTTATTAACGAAACATCTCTGACAATGACCCCGTAAGGTTCCAAGCGCTTTTTGAGGCTGTTGTCTATTTCGTTTTTTAGTTCCGTGCGCTTAGTAATAATTTCTTCTGCGGTTTTTTTAGAAGTTGCTGCTTTGAGAACTTCAGAAATTGCCGGACTCAGAATGCTGGTAACAATTTGTTCTTCGTCTCCCACTTGTTGGAAAACTTGATTTACTTTTGCAGGGTCAACATTCCAGTTGACTGCCAAATCTGTAGTAATGCTTTGCAAATCTTTGGATGCTGCATCTGCTTTCAAATCTGTTTTTTGTACCCGCACGCTGATAGTTTTTACAGAGGTGACGATCGGTAAAACCGGGTGGATGCCTTCATCTAAGATCGCGTCTTGAACTTTGCCGAAGCGCATCATGACGCCGCGTTCCCCTGCGCCGACGAGGGCAAAAGGTCTTAAAATTAAGGCGGCGATGATGAAGACGATGCCACCGACGATGTAGAGAGCTAGGTTGTACTGAACACTTTGCATGGTTTTCATATGTTGATTCACCTATGTTGTGTTACTTGATGTTAGTTTTCTATTCGATCTTATCTAAGATTATAACTTCATGTTAAGCGTGCAACAACTCATAAATTCATTGATTTTTTTTCATAAAAGTCATATAGTTGCGAGGGTCTGGGAACCTCTTAGCTCGATGAGCGGGGATGAACAATGGCACTTGTAGCTTGGTAAGATTATTGATGAATAAATGTTTCAATCATCTTGACAAAGAGGAGTTTTTTAGATAAGGCAGAAGTAAATAGATAGCTCGATCGCTCTGCGACAAGGGATAAAAGGGCGATCGGAAAGAGCAAGCTTTCTAGAAAGCTAGAAAATCAGGATCGAAAAGGTATTTTTTATAAATTTTGAGTAGAAGATTGGAGGTGCTTGCCGCTAAAACCTTTGGGGGTTGGTTCAAGCACAAGCGAAAGATAGAATTTCACTCTCCGACGCACAGACTCTATTTGTAGAATTGGCATCGGCCCGCCTTGCTCAACCCACCTGAGTAGAAAAAAAGATTCCTTGGGCAAGTTAGGAATTTATAGCTACAAACGATAAAAATCTGAGTTTAAAAATGCCCGAAAATCAGTTAAGCTTAGATGAGAACGGTTGAAGAAAAATCAAAATGTTGCAGCGACACCCTTGGCCGCAGACAGTTGAAGAGGCGATCGCCATTCAAGAACAGCTTCGGTCAGAGGTAATTACCGCCAATCAACTGGACACAGTTCAGTACGTCGCAGGCGTAGATGTCGGCTACGACAGTGCAAACGATGTATCGCGGGCCGCTGTAACAGTTCTGAGCTTTCCCGACTTACAGTTGCAGCAGCAAGCTGTGGTTCGCAGTCCTACAACTTTTCCTTATATTCCGGGTTTCCTGTCTTTTCGAGAAGTGCCTGCAGTTCTCGAAGCTTTGGAAAATATCAGTTTGAAACCAGACTTGATATTGTGCGACGGTCAAGGACTAGCCCACCCCCGCAGGTTCGGTCTTGCCTGCCATTTGGGGGTTTTGACAGGGATTGCCACGATCGGCGTTGCCAAAAATCGATTTATTGGAGAACATTCAGAAGTCGGACTCGACCGGGGCAGTTGGGAACCCTTGCTGTTGGAGGGATCGACGGTAGGAGCAGCGCTGAGGACGCAAACAGGGGTAAAACCGATTTATGTTTCGATAGGTCATAAGGTAAACTTGATAAGTGCGATCGAGTACGTCCTGCGCTGCGCCCCAAAATATCGCTTACCAGAAACAACTCGATCGGCAGACCAACTAACATCGGGATAAGTGGCAAGAGCCGAAGGCATCAAAAAAAAAGTAAAAAGACCAAAAAAGCATCCGTCTTTGGACTTTTAATTTTTGAGGTGGCGCCGCCCGAGTCAAAAAATCCTCTGAGTCTACTGCCAATCAGCTTTCGCTTCCATCCTTCCAGCGAACTAAAGAATGACTATACCTGAGAAAGAGGTATAAAAGTTGGGGAGGTTTATAGAATGATTGAAAGACAGTAACCAGCTTAAAACATTGGCGGCTCTAACTATAGTGCCCGGGCGTGAACTATTTTTAGTTCACATTTGTAAATTATGAAAGAGTCATCCTGCGAGTTCAACCAAAAGCTTAGATTCGTCTGATGAAGTTTCATAATTTACCGTCGGATATCTCACCACTGACTGGGAGTAACCACGACAGTGGGAGGCGAAGGCGCGATCGAGCTAAAAAATCAGAAACAAACAAGGAGACAGTCATGGCTGAGAAAAGCAAACGCGGATTCGCTTCTATGGATGCAGAAAAACAGCGCGCAATTGCTAGCAAGGGCGGAAAAGCTGCACACGAGAAAGGAACTGCACACGAATTCACCCCTGAAGAAGCCAGACAAGCTGGTCAAAAAGGTGGGGAAGCTGTCAGCAGAAATCGCGAACACATGGCTCAAATTGGTCGCGAAGGCGGTCGGAAAAGCCGCAAGAGCGAAGCTTAAGTCTCTCAAGGCTGGCCCTGTAATGAAAGATTGCACAGTTGCAGCGTGAGAGATAGCACTAGGACAGTGAACGTTTGAGGAGGTGGGGCGATCGAAGTTACCAAGGTAGTTCGATCGCCCAACCTCCAAAATTTGTAACTAGCGCCCCACAGCTTTGCAAATTTGAAAACCCCACAGCAATTAGTTTTTAGCAATCGCTGGCAAATCTTTAACGGCAATTTTTTAACAAAGCTGCACAGGGGTCCATAATTTTGCGGGAAAGAAAAGCTGGCAAGCGCGATTCAGTCTCTCAAAAAAAGCCAATACGAACACTAAAAGCCCCGAACTCAGGGCTTTTTTGTTTAGCTGCAGATAATATTTTCAGAACTTCGATCGAGTCGGCGTCAATAATTCTAATTAAGTTTTTTGGTGAGGAAGTCCGTCCTCAAAATAAATCAGCTAATATTTTTTTATATTTTTGAGTTAACTATAAAATCATGACAAACCAGCTAACTTTAGCATGGACAGAAGCTGGGGTGCGTCAAACTCAGACAATTGAAAACGGACAGCCGAGCAAAAGTCCGGGAACCGTGAGACTAGGGCGCGATCCGGCGAAGTGCGATATAGTATTTTCGCATCCCAGCGTATCGGGGCTGCACGTTGAAATATTTTTTAATCAGGAATTGCAGGAGTATGCAGTGCGGAATTTGCGGGAAAGCAATCCGCCGCTGGTAGACGGACAAATTCTCGTCCGAGGCGAAGCAAAATTGAACTCGGGAAGTCACATCCATTTAGGGCAAGTGCAAATCGAGGTGGTGAATGTGACGGAGGTGCAGGTAGCCGCGCCGCAGACAGTTTTGCTGTCTGGGCCTCCCGCACCTGGTAACTTTCAGCCGACGGGGCCTTCAAAATACGGTTTGCAGTGTCCCAAATGCAGCCGAATTTCGCCTTACGCGCAGTTGAATGCGGGGTGTCCGTGGTGCGGTACTTCTTTGGCGGCGGCGGCGAGTGTGATGATCTCTCCGTGAGAGTTTGAAAAAGGGAAAATCGGGCTATGCGGTAAACACTCTCAACTTCAAAAATCTTTTTTTGCAGAAAGCTCAAAGCCGACGGCTGATGTTTAAAAAATCATGAATTCTCAACCCTTGCGCCTGCGACTGACTTGGACAGATACAGCTACGGGGGATTGTCGATCCCCGATACTCGACTTACCCATCGCTTTGGGACGAATTTTTGAAGCTATGCCCCCCACAATCAACGGGGAACGAGTTTCTCGAATTGCCCTCAGCAGCAGTCAAGTTTCTCGCTTCCACGCAGTGATTGGCACCGAAGGCAACAGTATTCTACTTACTGACACGGGCAGCCGCAACGGTACTTTTGTTAACGGCATTCGCCAAACCCGCTGCGTGCTGGCAAACGGGGATATGCTGCAAGTTGGGCCCTACGCGATCGGCATTTCTTTTGCTGTGAATTCCCCTGAAACGCCGTCGGTCAATTTTCACATTTTCTTTAACCCGCAGACCAATGGGCCAGACCCCGCATTGAAGCCACAAATCGTGCAGCAGCTTCCTCAAACAGGTAGTAGGGGAGAATTTCCGCCGATCGCATTTTTGCAAGCTTCTCAAGTGTCAATGCGATCGGTCGAATCTAGGGGACTCCCTGTGACAGAAGTTGATTGGGCTGCCGTTGGCGGCGGTTTGGGCAGCTTTATTTGGGTGGATTTGCTGAGAATTTGCGGCGTGAAAATCGATCGAATTGCGGTTTTGGGCATGGAAAACCAGCCTTACGCCCGCTATCTGCGTCTGTGCCTGAATTCTCAAATTCCGCTGCGGGAACGCCTACGATCGAATTCTGACTCTTGTCCAGACAACATTTGGGGGTGGCCTCCCTATGCTTTGCGGGAAGCTTGGCAGGAATTGCTGAAAGGGCGTTTGGGGATGTCGTTGAAGTTGATGTGGCAGGTGTTTGCTGAACCGACTTTTGCCGAAACTTATACGCCTCGCGCGGGGAATGTGTTTGATTCTATTGACAGGGAAGTCGATCGAATTGGGTGGAATCAGATGTTTCGCTACGGTAGAGTGCGGGGAATTCGCAAAACAGATGACGGCAGGTACGCGATCGCTTATTCTCGATCGAATGCGGATCACCGCGACCACGCTTTTTTAATCGCCAAATACGTACACTTAGCCACCGGCTATCCCGCCATTCAATTTCTGCCCGATTTGCAAGCTTACCGCGAAAAAACCCAGGATTTTGAGTCGGTTGTCAACGCTTATGAAAGCCACGACGGCGTTTACGAAAAATTGGAGACCAGCGGCGGCAGCGTGTTAATTAGAGGCCGGGGAATTGTGGCTTCGCGGGTGGTGCAGCGAATTTACGAAGCGCGACAGCGGAACCGCAACATTCAAGTATTGCATTTGATGCGATCGCCCAAACCTCAAGGTAACAAATTTAAACTCGCTCAGCGAAGAGTCGAAAATCACTACGAATTTCAACCTTTCAACTGGCCAAAAGCTTGCTGGGGCGGGGAACTCCGCGTACTTTTGGAACAAGCCGCCCCGGAATTGCGGCCGCAGTTGCTCACCGACTGGGGCGGCACTACCACAGCCCAGCGCAGCGACTGGCGGCGGATTGTCAAAGAAGGTTTAAGTCAAGGATGGTATCAAATTACCTTCGGTGAAGTCG
This sequence comes from Microcoleus sp. MON2_D5, assembly GCF_036701905.1. Lineage (NCBI taxonomy): Bacteria > Bacillati > Cyanobacteriota > Cyanophyceae > Oscillatoriales > Microcoleaceae > Microcoleus > Microcoleus sp. MON2_D5. The sequence continues at coordinate 22,543 of NZ_JAUBRM010000041.1, read as the reverse complement.
AGCGAGTCGAGCGCGACAGTCAAAACCGCACGGTGACGTACATTCAGGAGAAGGAACTCAAGGGGCAAATTAAGTTAGAAGCTGATTTTATTATTGATGCTACGGGTTTGGACGCTAAGGTAAAAACCAGTCCCCTGTTAAACGATTTGGTAGCTCAATACAATCTTCCCCTCAACGGTTTGGGCCGGCTGAGTGTTAACAACGATTTTGAAGTACCCGAATTGCGGAATTCTTCTGGTAGCAACACAGAAGGCCGGGTATACGCAGCAGGCGCGATTACTTTGGGAGGGCCTTACGCGCCCGTAGACAGTTTTTTGGGCTTGCAATACGCCGCCTTGCGTTCCGTTGAAAGTCTGGCCGCCAACCGAGTTGCTGGCGTGCGGAAATTGAGCGTTTGGCGATCGTTCGTGCAGTGGTTGAAGTGGATTTTAAATAAATCTCCCGACTAACTTGAAGGACGAAGTTCGGCAACAAGCAATGTACAGGATTTAATGGATTTAACTGAGATATTGCACTATTGTCAATTACTTGTTTAGGAACAGGCAAGATGCCTGTTCCACAAGAGATGAATTTTATTGTGGAACAGGCATCTTGCCTGTTAAGCGAGAATGGTGCAACATCTCAGATTTAATAGATTTAACTGAAATATTGCACTATTTCAATAGTTTTTTTACCGGCGGGCCGGATGCCTACCTCACAATAAAACTCACTATTTGTGGAACAGGCATCTTGCCTGTTCTTGAAAATGGTAAAAAAAAATGTCATATTTAACTGATTTAAACGAGGTTTCCATTCAATCTAAAATCTAAAATCTAAAATCTAAAATCGAACATCCTTCCCATTCAATCTAAAATCTAAAATCTAAAATCGCATGACTCCCACCTTATTCGGCCGTTGGCAAACTCGGTTACTGTTATTTGCCACCGTAGGCGTTTTAGTAACGCTGCCATTTTTTCTGGGTTTAATTACCTCCCAATCAGGCTCAATATTTTTCTGGATTTTAGGGTATGTAGCGATTTTTGGCATCGGCTGGGATGCTTTATATATATACATCCAGCAGTTCCGCTGGGATCGAGATTGGCCCGGCGCGTTTCAATTACTCGCTGGAATTTGGGAAGCACTTTTTGTGTTATTTTTAATCAAAATTATCGGTTTGCCGGGGATAACTGCACAAGATTTTGACTTGGGAGCTTTTGCTTTGCATTATAGTTTAGTGTGGCTGGCTATTTATCTGGCATCCCAAACACTGATGCGGATTTTGTTTCCCCACTGGCGTTTCCGAGGGGGGCAATGGTTGTAATAATACCTGTAGCGGCGGTTTTTACCAACAATAATCGCCTCAAATCCGCCCGGTCATTCTATAATATATGGGCAGGTTTAGCTAAAAATCTCCGAAACTCACAGAGTAGTTTTCGCTCAAAACCCACCCCTGCCATTCTACCAATTACCAATTACCAATTGCCCCCCGTGCACCTAATTCAACAGAAAACCGCTATATTCTCATTTTTTTCAGGTTCAGGCTTCCTGGATTTGGGTTTTGAATCGCTTGGTTTTAATATAGTTTATGTAAATGAAATTTTCTCGCCATTCATCCAAGCATACCGTCACTCTCGCCAGTGTCTAAATTTACCACAGCCACAATATGGACACTGCGAAGGAGAGGAAGCAGATGTAACTCGACTTGTAGAGGGAAAACCAGCACTTCATTTGCGGGAATTGATGCAAGATGCTCGCAAGAAACACGATCTTATTGGATTTATTGCGGGTCCGCCTTGTCCTGACTTTTCTATTGGTGGCAAAAACCGAGGTGGGGAAGGAGATAAAGGCAAACTTTCTGCTTCCTACATTGAATTGATTTGCCAACAGCAGCCGGATTTCTTTTTGTTTGAAAACGTCAAAGGTTTGTGGAGAACCAAACAACATAAAATTTTTTATGACGCACTCAAAAACCAGTTGGCTCAGTCTGGATACGTATTTGTGGAACGTTTAATTAATGCGATTGAATACGGTGTGCCACAAGATAGAGACAGGATTATCTTAATCGGTTTCCGAAAAAATGTTGTCAAAGATATGGGCATTTCTTTAGATGAAAACAGCGAAATGTTACCTGAAGGTATATTTCCTTGGTCAAGTGAAATTTTATATCCCAAGTCAGAAGTTTTTTCTAATCCTTGGCCCGATACTGATGCGTTTGCCTGCGATGGTTTATTGCCTTGCCCTGATGGCATTCCCAAAGAGTTAACAGTACAGTTTTGGTTCCAAAAAAATGACGTTGCAAACCATCCTAATGCGGAACATTATTTTCAACCAAGAGCGGGGATTAAAAGGTTTGCTGCTGTTGATGAGGGAGATGATTCTAAAAAATCTTACAAGCGTTTGCACAGGTGGCGTTATTCCCCGACTGCTTGTTACGGCAACAATGAAGTTCACTTGCACCCTTACAAAGTTCGCAGGCTTTCTGTTGCAGAAACACTGGCCGTTCAGTCACTGCCAAAAGAATTTGCGCTGCCAGAAAATATGACATTAAGCAATATGTTTAAAACAGTGGGAAATGGAGTTCCTTACTTAGCATCGAAAGGTATTGCTCAAACAATTATTAAATTTTTAGAAACAACAGAATGGCATTCGGAGTTGTCGCTGCCCATCAATAAACAGTTAGAGTTACCTTTGAAGTTTCTTGAGAAAACTTACACTTAGCTATTGTCTAATAGCAGATTCAACTAAAGGTATTAAATCGGTTTTTCTGGTGTACAGGTATGTACCATCTACAAGTTTGAAGTTTTGTTCGAGTGCTATACTATGAGGAGCAACTGCTGTGGTAAATATAGTCCTATCCGCAGAGGTTAATTCGCTGGCAACCATATAATATTGCCAATTTTGATGCAATACATACCCCATTGCTTTAATCATCGCCGCCTCGAATAAAGGTTGATATCGGCGATCGGGACGGTTTGAAGTTTTAAGAGATGCTGCCGCTTTTACTTGTTCTAATTGTAATTTTCCTTTTAAAAAGTTGTACAATGCCAAACTATCGGGATTTTTTACTTGTTGTTCTAAAAGAGGCTGAATAGATGTTGCAACCTCACTCTTACCCAGTACAACGATAATATAATCAGGACTTGGCATAAAAATATAGTCTTTAAAAGGAGCAAGTTTAGCTAGAGGTTGTCCAGATGCAAACTCAATACTTTTGAATAAACTTATAAATTTTGAAGAAGCTTCCTCGGCTCCTTCTTTTTGTGACTGTGAGTTGGGCAAAGAAAATACCGCGCTACAAGCATCATTATTTTTATTTATTTCCAATACAATTTCTGACAACAAGCTAGTTGCTATAAATTCATTCCATCTTCCCGTAGCATTGTTAAGAGCACCCACTTCAGGATTTTTTCCATACATACTGCTAAAGGCTGATCGTGTCTTATTTCTAATCCACTCAATAATTTCATTAACCGATAAATTACTATCTAACCTCTCGACTACTTCGAGAGATAAATGCCTGTATATTGCTGTACTATTAATCTGAATTTTACCACTGGTGCGTTCCGTGAACCATTCAGTATAATTAACCATTTTTTGTTCACAGCTATAAAATGTAAGTTTTTACCAAGGTGTTACGAAAACAAGCAATGGATCTCCCCGTACTCAAAAATGCAGCAGTTTCTTAAGCAAGAACGATCGTATAATGTAAAAACGGGTTGAGAATATCTCTGCTGTTGAAAACTTTACCACAACGGCAAAACCAGCCTGCACTGAAAAATTATCTTTACTGTCCATGACCGTTAAACCCCGCCGCTATCACATCACTACTTTCGGATGCCAGATGAATAAAGCCGACTCGGAACGGATGGCCGGCATTCTGGAAAATATGGGCTTTGAGTTCTCGGAAGACCCGAACGAAGCTAGCTTGATTCTCTACAATACTTGCACAATTCGCGACAATGCCGAACAAAGAGTTTATTCTAACCTCGGAAGGCAAGCTCATCGCAAACGCCAAGAACCGGGTTTAACTTTAATTGTAGCTGGATGCGTCGCGCAGCAGGAAGGTGAAGCGCTGCTGCGGAGAGTACCGGAATTAGACTTAGTAATGGGGCCGCAACACGCTAACCGACTTGAAGATTTGCTGGAACAAGTTTTTGAGGGCAATCAAGTTGTGGCGACTGAAGCTGTTGAGATTATGGAGGATATTACTAAGCCGCGCCGCGACAGCAAGGTGACTGCTTGGGTGAATGTAATTTACGGCTGCAATGAACGCTGCACTTATTGTGTTGTGCCGAATGTTCGCGGGGTTGAACAGTCGCGAATGCCAGAGGCAATTCGGGCGGAAATGGAGGATTTGGGCCGTCAAGGTTACAAGGAAGTAACTTTGTTGGGGCAAAATATTGATGCTTACGGACGCGATTTGCCGGGGACAAAACCGGACGGCAGCAACCAGCATACTTTGACGGATTTGCTTTATTTTGTGCAGGATGTGCCTGGTGTCGATCGCCTGAGATTTGCTACTAGCCACCCGCGCTATTTTACGGAAAGATTGATTAAGGCTTGTGCAGAATTACCGCAGGTTTGCGAACATTTTCATATTCCTTTTCAGTCCGGGGATAATGATATTTTGAAAGCGATGTCGCGGGGTTATACTCAGGAAAAATACCGCCGAATTATTGATACAATTCGCCATTATATGCCGGATGCTTCGATTACTGCAGATGCGATTGTCGGTTTTCCTGGGGAGACGGAAGCCCAGTTTGAGAAGACTTTGAAGTTAATCGAAGATGTTGGTTTCGATTTGGTGAATACTGCGGCTTATTCGCCTCGCCCTGGGACGCCGGCCGCTTTGTGGGAAAATCAGTTGAGTGAGGAGGTGAAAGCCGATCGCCTGCAACGAATCAATCATGTAGTCACAACAACGGCGATGGAACGATCGCAGCGCTATTTCGGACGCACTGAAGAGGTTTTGGTGGAAGTCCAGAATCTCAAAGATTCAACTCAGGTGATGGGACGCACTCGCGGCAACCGTCTCACATTTTTTAAGGGCGATATTGCTGAATTGGCGGGTAAAATTGTGCGGGTTAAAATTACAGATATTCGCGCTTTTAGTTTGACGGGAGAAATGGTGGAATAGTTTTGAGTTTTGGGTTTTGGGTTGAAGCCAAAATAATGTTTGCCAACTCAATACTCAAAACATAAAGTGTAGGGTGTTAAATCGCGACTAGATTTGTGGGAAGAAGTAATTTAACATCAGCAGCAAATTATGCTGAAAGTAATTCGCATTTTGCTGCCCACAACTCTTCTTAAAAATAAGCATGACTGGAGTATTGAGTTCCGGGAATATCTAAGTGCGCGAAAAGACGAGGAAGGAAATAAACTGTTTCAAGCCCGGGCAAGAAACCGGAATCGAATGCGGAGGGAAATGATGCAATTTTCGATTAAATGTGGCTGTTTGCTGTGGATTCTGGGGACGGTTTAACTGAAAATGGCCGGGGGGGTAATTGAGGCTTTTCACAGGCGGGAGGGGGATTTTAACCGCAGAGAGCGCAGAGGAGAGAGAGGAAGAGTGGAACAGAGGAGATAAATAGTCTTAAAGCGGTTCGTCTCTGCGTTAGCTGCGCTAACTGCGTGTATATTTGTCGAAAAGTCCTAGGAGTGGTGAAAAATGACAACGATGCGGATCGGGCTATTGTTCGGGGGGCGATCGGGCGAACACGAAGTCTCAATTAGTTCGGCGCGGGCGATCGCCCGTGCCCTCGCTGCTGAGGAAAATGCCTCTAAATACGAAGTTCTGCCCTTTTACATCCAAAAAAACGGTCGCTGGCTGTCGGGAACATTACCTCAACAAGTCTTAGCCAGCGGAAAACCTCTGGAAATAGAGGAACAAGCAGGACAAAACGACTTTCCCGCTGGACAGTTTCCTAATTTTAATGCCGTAGAGGTTTGGTTCCCTGTTTTGCACGGGCCAAACGGCGAAGATGGTACGGTGCAAGGATTGCTGAAATTAATGCAAGTTCCTTTTGTCGGTTCCGGGGTTTTAGGTTCGGCGCTGGGAATGGATAAAATTGCCATGAAAATGGCTTTTGCTCAGGCTGGTTTGCCACAGGTAAAATACATCGCTGTCAACCGTTCAGAAATCTGGTCTAATCCTTGCGTTTTCCCCAAACTGTGCGACAAAATAGAAGCTGATTTGGGCTATCCTTGCTTTGTAAAACCCGCTAATTTGGGATCCTCAGTGGGAATTTCTAAAGCTCGATCGCGCGCTGAATTAGAAGCAGCTCTCGACAGCGCCGCCAGCTACGACAGGCGGATAATTGTCGAAGCGGGTGTGGTTGCGAGAGAATTAGAATGTGCAGTTTTGGGTAACGACAACCCCCAAGCTTCAACGGTGGGAGAAATTACTTTCCAAAGCGATTTCTACGACTACGAAACTAAATATACCCAGGGACAAGCCGACTGCTCAATCCCGGCAAAAGTCAGCGGTGCGATCGTCTCCCAAATCCAAGAAATGGCAGTGCAAGCATTTTTGGCTATAGACGCGGCAGGTTTAGCGCGAGTAGACTTTTTCTACATTGAATCAACCGGAGAAGTTATGATTAACGAAATCAACACTTTTCCCGGCTTTACAGCTACCAGTATGTATCCGCAAATGTGGGCAGCGGACGGCATTTCTTTCCCGGAATTAGTAGACCGTTTAATTCAATTAGCTCTCGAAAGGCACGGGGAAAAAGGTTGAATCGTGCGCTGCAAACTGCTGCCTTGCCAACAGCAACAAATATTTTTTTCGCGGGTGATATATCCATACCAGCGGAAACGATATAACATGGTTGTGGCAGGCACTGCCTGCCAGCAACCAAATTTTCGCTGCTGGTCGATCGACTGGGAATCTTCAGCAGTGGGGTATAAATTAAATGCACCCTAAAATGTTTAAGCGAGAAGGGCGAATAGCAGCGTCAATCTCACATCTTGCATCTCAAAATTTAACTCGGTTAACTTAGATGAGACGTTTCACTCAACTGCCGCAGTGGTGGACTTACGGACTGGTATTTCCCCTAGCGGTACTCAACTGCTGGTTAGCCCTCCTAGTCTTTGAATATTTTCGCGCCCTGATTACAGTTTTGGTAGTGGCTACAGTGCTGTCTTTTTTGCTAGATTATCCAGTGCGCTTTCTGCACAGATACGGCTTGAAGCGCGATCGAGCAGTTTTGTCGGTATTGTTTTTGACTTTACTGCTATTGGTGGTTTTAGGTCTGACTCTAGCCCCCATTCTGCTAAACCAAATTACTGAACTTGCCACCCGACTGCCGACTTGGATAGTTTCTGGCACAGAACAGATTGAAGCGTTCAACAAGTGGGCGGAAAATCGCAATCTCCGCATTGATGTTAGCGGTTTGACTACCAAATTGAGCGATCGACTTTCAGCTCAGTTGCAGTCTCTCACTGGCGAAATTCTCAAATTTGGCTTGGGTGCTGCAGACAGTCTGTTGAATTTCCTCCTCACAATAGTCGTGACATTCTACTTGCTCTTGCACGGCGATCGCGTCTGGGAAGGCTTGTTTAAATGGTTTCCCTCCAAGCTGAGCCTTCAATTGCGAGAGTTGCTGGCGCGAAGCTTCCACAACTACTTCGTCGGTCAAGCAACTTTGGCGGGTTTGATGGGACTGTCTATCACTGTTACTTTTTTAATTTTGCGAGTTCCCTTCGGACTTCTGTTCGGTTTGGGCGTGGGTGTAATGACTATGATTCCCTTCGGGGCACCTTTCAGTATTTGCATTGTCAGTTTGCTGATCACATTAAACAACTTTTGGCTCGGCGTCACAGTTTTAGCTGTCGCTACAGTAATTGAGCAAATAATTGAAAGCGGGGTTGCTCCTCGGTTATTAGGGGGTTTTATCGGTCTCAATCCTGTGTGGATTTTAGTCGCGCTGCTGGTGGGGGTTAAGGTGGCAGGAGTAGCAGGTTTGTTAGTTGCTGTGCCGATGGCTGGTTTTATTAAGAATACTGTTGATGTTTTGGAAATTTCGAGGAACAAGTCGAGGGAAGTCGATTCGGTTAGTTCCATTGAACCTATGGAGCAGTAAAATTCCTCCATAGGTTCAAATTTGAGATTTGAAGAGAGTTTTTGCAGGCTATTTTGACTAGGGTTTAGTTGGTACTTTAGCTTGAGGCTTTAGAGGTTTTTTACTTCCTGCTTTAGGGTGAGGCTTTCCGGTGCTTTAGCTGCTATCTTTCCTAGATGCAGGCGGGCTCAAAAACCCCGTTTCTAGGTTAAAGTCGATCGCTCACCACGAAGATTTTGCGTAGAAACCTGGCTTTTTTGAGGGCAGGATTGTTGTTGACTTCGGATATCAATCCTGTGAAAAGTTTGCGGAAAATGCGGAATATGCGACCTGGCTAGCGTAGTTTGTATTATCGCACTCAGACAGCAATTCGCCAGTGCCGACCCAGTTCGATCGCACTCAAAACCTCGATTTCACAAACAATTTGCCTGCGACTGTCCGGTTTCTGCCCCAGCTTGTAGGGTAAACCCCACCAGTCAAGCAGAGATCATCAATGCTTGAATTAAAATTAAACAACCTTAAGTTGTAATTAAATTACAGTAGGTGCTAAAAATGCAAAATCCTAATTATAACTCTCGCTCTAACTCCCACCAACTCAATACTATGTCAACCAAAAATATGCCTGCTAAAACTGTGCGTTCTCGCCATTTCTCGTTGCCGAAAAAACTGGCTTTTTTATCCCTCATTTTGCTCGGTTCCACCGCAACTGTTGGGTGCAACGCCATAACTTCTCAAGTTCCTGGAAGTTCTAACGCCATTCAAGCTGAACCTTCCACTACAGCGCCAATCTCAGCATTGCCTGCGAATATACTGCCCTCTCAAGACTCTAATTTTGTCACTAAAGTTGTCCAGGAAGTCGGTCCGGCAGTGGTGCGGATCAATTCGTCTCGCACGGTGACGAACCAAGTTCCAGATGAGATACCCGAGCAATTCCGGCGCTTCTTCGGTTCGGAATCTCCCATTCAACCGGGAAATCGAGTAGAACGGGGTTCTGGTTCGGGTTTTATTTTTGGTTCTGACGGTCGCATTTTGACTAACGCTCACGTCGTTGACCGCGCGGATACGGTGACGGTAAAACTGAAGGATGGTCGCGAATTTGTCGGCAAAGTTTTAGGCGTAGATACAGTTACTGATGTGGCTGTTGTTAAAATTGAAGCTACTAATTTGCCTGTGGTGAGTTTGGGCAAATCTGAAGAATTAGAGCCGGGAGAATGGGCGATCGCGATCGGCAATCCCCTCGGTTTGGACAATACTGTGACTGTGGGCATTATTAGCGCTACAGGCCGTTCTAGCGCCGATGTCGGTGTTCCTGACAAGCGCGTCAGCTTTATTCAAACCGACGCTGCGATCAATCCCGGCAATTCCGGCGGCCCGCTGCTGAACCAGCGCGGTCAAGTTATCGGCATGAATACGGCGATTATTCAAGGCGCTCAAGGATTGGGTTTTGCTATTCCGATCGATCGAGCACAACAAATTGCCGACCAATTAGTAACAGCAGGAAAAGCCGAACATCCTTATCTCGGCGTTCGGATGTTGAGCATTACTCCCGAAATAAAGAGAGAATTTAATCAAAATCCCAACACCAAATTGAGGCTGACTGAAGATAAAGGCGTGTTAGTTTTGGGGGTTGCGAAAAATTCTCCCGCGGCACAAGCTGGAGTTCGCCTTGCCGATGTCATCAAGAAAATCAACGGTAAAGAAGTCAGCGATGCTGGCAGCGTACAAGAAATTGTTGAGAAAAGTACCGTGGGCAGCGATCTGCAGCTTGAATTAAGCCGCGGGGGACAACCTGTCACTGTGGCGGTGAAAGCGGGTGCTTTTCCAGCGGACCAGCAGCGGTAGAATTGTTGATTGAAACTTGTCTCTTGCACCATTGTCAATAATCCTTTTATGAACAGGCAAGATGCCTGTTCCACAAGAAAATTAATCTCTTGTGGAACGGGCATCTTGCCCGTTATTGAGAATGGTGCAAGAGGTGAGTTTTAATCGGCTTGGTCTGTGAGACGGGCCTTTAAACCTCCCGCCGGATGTCGGGGGTAGCCGTTAGAGTAAGTTACGATAATTTATATGGGTTATTAAGAGGTAGAAAAATGGCTAACATTAATCGGAGGCGTACTGAAAATATTAACGGTAACTTTTATGTAGACAGTACCTGCATTGACTGTGATACTTGTCGGTGGATGGCACCTGAAGTATTTGGTCAAGCGGGAGAACAGTCTGCGGTTTACCACCAGCCAACTAATGAAGCTGAAGAAATGCGATCGCTCGCGGCTCTTTTGTCTTGTCCCACAAGTTCGATCGGCACTGTTGAAAAACCGAAAAAAATCAAAGAAGTTCAGCAAAATTTGCCCGCACTCGTAGCAGAAAAGGTCTATCACTGCGGCTACCACTCAGAGAAATCCTACGCCGCGGCCAGCTATTTAATTGTCCGTCCCAATGGCAATATTTTAGTTGATTCTCCCCGTTTTGTGCCGCCGCTCGTCAAAAACATAGAAGCAATGGGGGGCATTCGCTATATGTACTTGACTCACCGCGACGACGTAGCAGATCATCAACAATACCACGATCATTTTGGGTGCGATCGCATTCTCCATGCTGACGAAATTAACGCAGGTACTCGCAGTGTAGAAATTCAATTTTCGGGCAGTGAACCGCATCAAATCGCAGATGATTTGTTGATTATACCTGTTCCGGGTCACACGAAAGGTCACACAGTTTTGCTTTACAATAAAAAGTTTTTGTTCAGCGGCGATCATCTTGCTTGGTCGGAAAGTTTGCAGCAGCTAGTTGCCTTTCGCGAAGTCTGTTGGTATTCTTGGCCGGAACAAATCAAATCTATGCAGAATTTGGCTAATTATGACTTTGAATGGGTGTTGCCGGGACACGGCCGCAGGTATCAAGCCGAGCGAGAAACAATGAGCAATCAAATGCAACAGTGTATTGCTTGGATGGTAGATGCTTAATAGATACTCGGCGGTTGAAACCGCTACTACACACACAAAGTCCGCGTACGTGGACTAAGAATAAGAGGGATTTTGTATTACGCTTTGGGAATCGCAACCAAAGTCATAGAATTAGCCGGGTAAGTTGCCTGAAATCCAGTCTCACTGACACCTAAATCGATCTGACGGACGATCGCCCCCAAATTCCCTTCACTGTAAGTGTAAAATTGAGCTTTGGCGGCTGGGTTAAATCCTTTCAAACTCAAGTTGCTGGTCAAATTTTGGCTGGTTTTATTAATAATTACCAGCGTCAGAGTACCATCACTGGTACGATCGGCTCCGTAGATTGACAAAAGTCCCTGATCTTTGCTAAGCGATCGCACCCAAGTATCGCCATACTTACCACCTTTTCCGTCGTAATTCATGTACATTCGGAAAGCATAAGCACCCGGTTCCGAAGACTTAGGAGGCCCCCACAGCGTCGCTAAATCGAGTTGTTCTCGCCCAAAAATCCCCAGTACATCGGCTTGGGCTAATGCCCCGTTAATTGACTCTAAACCGCCCCAATTGTATTCAGTAATTGCAATTTTTGTACCTGGATAATCCTGTTTTACCCACTCTCGAAACCGGGGAAGGATTGTTAATGGCGGATTGTATTTTCCTATCCAGCTTTCATCAATATAGGTAGCATCCCAGAGAGAACGAGTCGATCGCAGTCGCAGCGCTTGGGTGTTGGCATCGCCGGCGGGACAATTCGCCAAACAGGTATTGTCCGCCGCAGGATAGTAGTGTTCGTCGAAATAGTCTAGAATCCGAACACCTTTCTGCTGTTCGTAAGCGCGCATTTGTTGCAAGTACCACCGCGCAAACCAGACACCGCCGTGTTTTTCGCGATCGCCCTTAACGCCCGAATCCACATAGACAGGCCAGCCAAAATCCGACGGGCCGAGTACCTTAGCAGTGGGATCTGTAGCTTTTACCATTGACGCATATTGATAAGTGCGATCGCGCAATTCATCGTAACTTGTCGCTTCTGGATGAACATCGCGGTGAGTATTTCCCCAGCCGCTTGGTTCGTTGTCCATTTGATAAATTTGCACACCGCCGTTAGCAGCAATACCGTGGGTTTTAACTAAGTGTTGAACCCAAGCTTGTTGAAAAGCTGGGTCGCTAATAATACTGACATCAAGGCGATTATTATCAGTTATCAAAGTGCCGTCGGGACGCTTACCGTTGCCGCACTTATCGCCTTCTGGAAAAATGTAGGGGTTTGTTTTTTCTTGCGGGCCGTATTTGGATACTCTAAAGCCACAGTTCCAAGTGCTAAATTTATTTACATAGCCAATCATCGGAATAGTAACAATACTTTTGCTGCAGTTTTGGCGGTTAGTTTTGACAATTTTATCTATAGACTCGCCGGGAACAGGATTTTTATTGTCGCCGCCACCCACGAAAAAGAAGTCATCGCCACTGTTGGAAGAATCGACAAGCCAATTGTAGCGACTGGTGTGATTAGCCCCCCAACGTTCCACTGGAATTCGCAACTCTTGGGCGAGGGCCCTATCGATCGCGAAATCATTCATACCATAGATATCGGGACTTATGGAATGTCGATCGGCTGTAACATCTACAGACAAAGCCGGGCCGATAGTTTGGGCGATCGCCATTTTGATGTAAGCTGCTGTTGCTACCACCCCCAAAGCAGCCAAAAGACCTAACAATAATAGGATAATCCAACGCGATTTATTTTGGGGAGCCAACCACAAAAATCGTCTATTCATTTTTTATTTTACCTGGGGATGTTTGGATTCTTGTATTACATTGTTTTCGGCGCGTTTATCTGGCTTGATAAGCTATTATACCTTTAAATTTTATTTTTTGGGCGGGCTAGAAGCACCCCACAAGAGTATATGTGTAAGGTGCCCATTGCCCACCCGGAGAGACTTATTTAACCTTGACTGTAAGCCTCCATTGGCAAACAAGAACAAACAAAATTGCGATCGCCAAACGCATTATCTATCCGCCCCACCGCCGGCCAAAACTTATGTTCGCGAGTCCAAGGTGCCGGATAAGCCGCTTGCGCGCGAGTATAAGGACGATTCCACTCATCAACCATCAGAGATTCTGCGGTATGCGGCGCATTTTTCAATACGTTATTTTGCGCGTCAACATTACCTTTTTCAATTTCCGCAATTTCAGCTCGAATTGCAATCATTGCATCGCAAAAACGGTCTAATTCCTGCTTCGATTCGCTTTCCGTCGGTTCCACCATTACCGTACCAGCGACCGGCCAAGAAACCGTCGGCGCGTGATAGCCGTAATCCATCAACCGTTTAGCGATATCTTCAACTTCAATAGCAGCAGATTTTTTGAGCGATCGCAAATCTAGAATACACTCGTGCGCCACTAAACCCGCTTTCCCTTTGTACAAAACCGGATAATAAGATTCTAAGCGTTTTGCCATGTAATTAGCATTAAGAATTGCTACTTTTGTTGCCTCAGTTAGACCCACTCCTCCCATCATGCGAATGTACATCCAAGAAATAGGCAAAATGCTAGCACTTCCCCAAGGCGCTGCGGAAACAGCACCAACTGATGTTTGTTGACTGTTGACTGTTGACTGTTGACTGTTAAGAATAGAATGACTGGGCAAAAATTCTACTAAATGAGACATTACCCCAATCGGCCCCATTCCCGGTCCGCCGCCGCCGTGGGGAATACAGAAAGTTTTGTGTAGATTCAAGTGACAAACATCAGCACCAAAATCACCGGGGCGGCACAAACCAACTTGAGCATTCATATTTGCGCCGTCCATATAAACTTGTCCGCCGCAGTTGTGGACAATCTCGCAAATTTCTTTAATTTCTTCCTCAAAAACGCCGTGCGTTGATGGATATGTCACCATCAAAGCAGCCAGTTCATTTTTGTGTTTTTCGGCTTTTTTATGTAAGTCAGCAACATCAATATTGCCTTGAGAATCGCACTCGACTGGAACTACTTTCATCCCTGCCATCACCGCGCTAGCCGGATTTGTACCGTGGGCTGACTGGGGAATCAAACAGATATTTCGGTGAGATTCGCCTTGGTGTTCGTGGTATTGACGTATAACTAACAAACCCGCGTATTCGCCTTGAGAACCGGCGTTTGGCTGCAAAGAAATTCCCGCAAAACCGGTGATTTCTGCCAGCCACTGTTCTAGTTGCACGAACATCATTTGATAGCCGCGAGTTTGATCGCGGGGTGCAAAGGGATGTATCTTGCCAAATTCCCCCCAAGTCACTGGCATCATCTCTGCTGTTGCATTCAATTTCATGGTGCAAGAACCCAAGGGGATCATCGATGTGTTCAGCGATAAATCTTTGGCTTCTAAACGGTGCAAATATCGCAAAAGTTCAGTTTCTGAATGATAGCTGTTGAAAACAGGATGGGCGAGATAGCTGCTGGTGCGATCGCAAAAATCTGGTAAGGTCAAATATGAACTTAATGCCTCAGCATCCAGCGCAATGTTGAGAGCATTCTGCCCGTCAGCCCTGATATAATCCTTATCCTGAGCAAAAATTTTCCACAACTCTTGCACATCTTCAACGGTTACAGTTTCATCTAAACTAATTCCTACTGTCGAGTTATCGAAAACTCGGAGATTTATTTTCCGAACTTTAGCAGCTTCTAGAATTTCTGACAGCGGTTTGTCTCCCAATTCTACCCGCAAAGTATCGAAGAAATGTTGAGAAGTAATTTTGTATCCGAAACTTCTTAAACCGGATGCCAAAAGGGCAGTTAAATTCCATACTTTCTCAGCAATGTCATTCAGTCCAGATGGGCCGTGATAAACAGCATACATACTAGCCATCACTGCCAGCAAAACTTGAGCAGTACAAATATTGCTGGTTGCTTTTTCGCGGCGGATGTGCTGTTCGCGAGTTTGCAAGGCCAAGCGCAAAGCAGATTTGCCGTTAGCATCTTTAGAAACGCCGACAATTCGCCCCGGAACTTGCCGTTTAAACTCTTCTCGCGTGGCGAAATAGGCTGCGTGGGGCCCTCCGAATCCCATCGGCACTCCGAAGCGCTGAGTGCTTCCTACGGCTATATCCGCGCCGAATTCGCCGGGGGGTTTGAGCAAGCAAAGGCTCAAAATGTCGGCGGCTACTGTGACTAATGCGCCGACTTCGTGTGCCGATCGGATAAAATCCGTATAGTCATAAATTGCGCCGTCTGTGGCGGGGTATTGCAGGAGAGCGCCGAAGATTGTACGATCGAACTCAAAGCTGTGATGGTCGCCGACAATTACCTCAATTCCCAGCGGGTTAGCGCGAGTTTGCACCACTTCAATAGTTTGAGGGTGGCAATCTTGGGAAACAAAAAACGCTTTTGCCTTATTTTTGCTGGCGCCGTAACTCACCGCCATCGCTTCCGCCGCCGCTGTCCCTTCATCCAGCAAAGAAGCGTTGGCAATTTCCAAACCCGTAAGGTCAATTATCATGGTTTGGAAGTTCAGTAAAGCTTCCAATCGCCCTTGAGCAATTTCGGCTTGGTAGGGAGTGTAAGCTGTATACCAGCCGGGATTTTCTAGGATATTCCGCTGGATGACGGGGGGAGTTATGCAGTCGTGATATCCAGTGCCGATGTACGATCGAAATACCTGATTTTTTGCCGCAATTTCTTTCAATTCTGCCAAAGCGCTGTACTCGCTTTGCGCTGCTGGAAGTTGTAGGGGTGCAGAAATGCGAATCGCCCCAGGAACCGTTTTGTCAATCAAGTCATCGAGGCCCGAAAGGCCCAAAACATCCAGCATTTGCTGGATTTCGCTGGGTGTCGGGCCAATGTGCCGGCCCGCAAAACCATCAATGGATGAAAGGTCTTGCTGCTGGTTGGGTTCAAGTTGAGGGCTGTAGAGTACCAAGGCGGATTCTCCTGAATTGACTTTTCTTCTTTGTTTGTAACATTTTGCTAAGAAAACAAGGAAGATTTTCTGCGTCTATCAAAGTCCGTCAGGGGTTGAAATCCCTGTCTCACAGCTAAACTCGTCGGTCGCCGACTGTAGATTAAGGCGCACTTATCGCAACTCCCCGCGCAACTGCTTAGTATTTCAGTCGTCTTGAGACGACTTGTGCTATTAGCCAGGGGTTGAAACCCCTGGCGGATTGTGGAGGAATCTACGAGCGCCATGCCCTCTGCCCTATGCCCTATGCCCTATTCCCCTTCCACCATTTTGCGATACTCCGGGGCCGAGAAAGCGTCATCTGCGTCGCTGGTGTTGTCAACGCGCACTTTCAGCAGCCACCCAGCGCCATAGGGGTCTTCGGCCAAATTTTCGGGAGACTCTATAATGTCATCATTGCGTTCTACGACTGTACCGGTAACTGGTGCTTTCAAGTCTTCAACCGCTTTCACTGACTCGACTGTACCGAAAGCTTCGCCCTTTTCCAACCCTGCACCCACTTCGGGCAAATCTAGAAACACGATATCGCCGAGTTGGTCAACTGCAAAAGCACTAATGCCGATCGTGGCTATTTCGCCTTCGAGTCGAATGTATTCGTGGGTGTCTAGGTATTTCAAGTCATCGGGGTATGTTAGTGCCATGTCTTTTCTCGCAATAAAAAAGTATTAGTTAAATCTTATTCAACTATGAGCCTTTAGTGATGGCTAACTGGAACAAAAAAAATATTAAACGCTTGCTTTTCGGAGAATTTTCTGTCAAACGACTTATGCGCTCTATAATTTTTATTTACGCATTTCTGTGTTTTTACGGTTTCTTTTTTTCAGAACGGCTAATTTTTCAACCTCCCCCATCTAGTCATAGTGAGAGCAGGGAAGTTATCAAAGTTAGCTCAGCTAATGGCGTGAAAATTTCTACTGTTCATTTTCCTAACCCGCAAGCTAAATATACCATACTTTACAGTCACGGAAATGCGGAAGACTTGGACGGCATTTTGTGGCTACTCAGAGAGATTCGAGATAGCGGGTTTGCTGTGTTTGGCTATGATTATCAAGGTTACGGCACGAGTCAGGGAAAGCCTTCTGAGTATAATACTTATCGTGATATTGATGCTGCTTACAATTATTTAACGCAACAGTTGGGAGTACCTGCAAACCAAATTATTCTTTACGGCCGTTCTGTGGGCGGTGGGCCGGCAATTGATTTGGCTTCCCGGCAAAAAGTCGGCGGTTTGGTGGTTGAAAGTTCCTTTGTTTCGGCTTTTCGGGTGTTGACGCGGATTCCGATTTTACCCTTTGATAAGTTTGTAAATATTAATAAGATTGGCAAAGTGCGATCGCCTGTTTTGGTGATTCATGGTAAGGCTGATGAGGTGGTTCATTTTTGGCATGGAGAGCAGTTGTTTGCCACCGCCAACGAGCCGAAATTGAATTTTTGGGTTGATGGGGCCGGTCATAATGATTTGATCGATGTGGCGGGCGATCGCTATGCTGCAACTTTGCGAACATTTGCTAAGCTAGTAGATAAGTCTTCTTGACCAATATGAGCAACGGGCTAGAAGCCCGTTCCACAACCACAGATACACTTATACTTTATTGTGAACCGTTGCTATGAGCAACGCCCTTGAATTAAGGTTTACCTACTTAATTTAACTGGGGCGATTTGGCGATCGATAAAATGGTTTTTTTACCACACTAGCCGGATAGTTTTTCCCGCGAATTTCGACCTCTAATTGCTGACCGATTTTCGCTAATTTTGCCGGAACAAGCGCGAGGGCAACTGCCCGATTCAATGTAGGCGATAATGTACCGCTAGTAACCTCTCCTACTGTTTCGCCTTCAAATATTACCGGATAGCCGTGGCGCGCAATGTGCCGCCCCTGCATTTCTAAACCTACCAACCTCTTTGATACTCCACTCGCTTTCTGGTGTTCCAAAACCTCGCGACCAATAAAATCGCCTTTGCTATCGAGGTGAACTACCCAACCCAATCCAGCCTCTAAAGGCGTGATATTGTCGTCGATATCTTGACCGTAAAGAGCCATTGCTGCTTCTAAACGCAAGGTATCTCTGGCACCCAAACCGCAGGGTACAACGCCAGCATCTAACAATTTTCGCCACAGTTCTTTTCCTACTTCGGCATCCACCATGATTTCAAACCCATCTTCGCCGGTGTAACCAGTTCTGGCGATAAAACTCGGCTGTCCCAACAGATTTGTTTCTAAGTGACCGAATGCCTTAATTGGTGCGAGGTTGTCTTCCACAAAAGGCTGGAGATAGTTAACAGCTTCCGGCCCTTGAATTGCAATTAAAATTTTATCTTCGGAGAGGTCTGTAAAACTGAGTTCGCTCAATTCTAAGTGAGTGGCGATCCATGCTTTGTCGGCGATGCGAGTGGCGGCGTTGACAATGATTACTGCACGTTCTTCGCTAGTGATAGGGTCTGGTTCTTGGCAGTAGAAAATAATGTCGTCTAAGATGCAGCCTTGGGCATTTAGCAAGACTGTATATTGAGCTTGGCCGGGTTGCAAGCGGCTCAAGTCTGAGGGTACTAAGGGTTGAAATTTTTCTCTTACTTGTTTCCCTCTCAAACCAAATTTTCCCATGTGGGAAATGTCGAACATTCCTGCTTGCTGGCGTACTGCTTGGTGTTCGCTGCTGATGCCTGCGTACTGCACCGCCATCTCCCACCCGGAAAAGGGTACCATCCGGGCTTTGAGTTCTAATGATAGGTCGTACAGAGGCGTGCGGGCAAGTTGGCTCGGACTCTCTGGATTGCTGGATTCAGTTGACTTTGCCACAGGTAGCGCTTTGGTTGCGGGTAGACTGTTTTGATTTTACGGGAAAATTGGTTTTCGCGGTGTGTAGCGCGATCGAAATTAAGGGCGCGGCAATGCTGTTTAGGTACAAGTCGCGATCGAAATTAAGGACATGGCAGTGCCGTTTCCCTACGAGTAAGGACACGGCGATGAGGACACGGCAGTGCCGTTTCCCTACGAGTAAGGACACAGCAGGGCCGTTTCCCTAATCTTGTTTATGGAGAATAGCGGGCTCGAACCGCTGACCCCTACAATGCCATTGTAGTGCTCTACCAACTGAGCTAATTCCCCTTTCTTTTCGCGCTCTCAATCATGCCTTAACTGACCAATATTTGTCAAGCTTTTTGGGCAAATTAGTTTTGAACCCTGGATTGGCAAGGCTTTCGGCTTTTTTTTCCAAAAATCTCATCGCTTCTAGACAATGGTCAATCCCTACTATGATTTAGTAAGTGTGTTGGGATATTTCCGTCAAATGGCTCAAACAAGACCCCATGAGGAAGTAGACGACTAGCAGGGCGGCGGCTGAAACCGCAACTAGGGTGCCGGCTAGCATTAGTGAAAATTCCCGTTGCGCGATCGCCTCTTGCATTAAGTGCAAAGACCAGGCAACGAGGGCAACGTCAATTATTAAAATAGAAACCAGCATAAGTTACGATTTGTAACAGCTTACCTATTGTAACAAAACTTTTCGCTCCGTGCAGATAAGCTCAGGCGTATTTAACTTTTGCTGTAAAACGCGGAGGGAGCAGCGGAAAGCTACTGAGAAAAAATGATAGCTTTTGGTGATAATTACAATATGCAAAGTAAATGAGAGCTAGCTCAGCTTTAGAGGTGGCGTTTTTGACTCTTGAGCGAGCGATTCCCTGGGGGATAGCTGCGCTGCACACGCTTTTTTGAGGGGGTAGGGTGCGATCAACCTTTGAGTATAACTTATTTGATAGCAGTGCGATCGCACCCTGACCCGATGCAAATTTGATAAAATTGGTGTACTTTTAATTAAAATAAAATGAACGGCTGTTGAGGATATAAACTAAGTTAACCCAAAGTCAAAAACTCTACTCGCCAGAGGAATATTTTGCACTAGAGGAAGTCGCCCAGTCCCAAAGTGAATATATTGATGGCGAGATAGTTCCTATGACTGGTCGTAGTCCAAGTCATAATGATATTACAGACCATTTTTAGGCTCATTTAAAATTTGCTCTGAAGGGGCAAAACTATAAGGTTTTTATTGGTGACTTACGGTTGTCGATACCGCGCTATCATCTGTATACTTATCCAGATGTGATGGTAATTCAAGGCGAACCAGTGCTTTTAGACGAGCGCACAGATACAATAATTAATCCTTTGATGATTGTTGAAATTTTGTAAAAAAATACGAAAAATTACGATCAAGGGGATAAGTTTGATTATTATCGAGCGATTCCTGAGTTTCGAGAATACATTTTAATCTATCAGTATAAATTTTATGTCGAACAGTTTGTCAAGACTTCTTTGTTAATCCTCCTCGTCTTCATCTATGTAGTTGGGAAAACTGGTTTCACATTCCAATATCCAGGAGTATTTGAGGATTGAGTCTTTTGTGGGTTTGATTCGTAGCAGTCGTCAGCCGTATTTTTCTTGCATTCGTAACACCGTCGGCGTTGGGTGACGGAGTAGCTTGAGGTGACTTGCTGTTGCCGAGAATTCGTCACAACGATCGTATATCCATAGCGTAACGAAGTATTTTCGCCAAAACCCGCTTTCTGATCACCCCTGCCTCCCGGACTAATTTTAACTCTTGTGGGATGGGGATCTTGCCCGTCCCGAAGTGCAATCATAGTAGCAATTTTAGGAAAAAAAGCTTATCCTAGAGAATTATTTATCTAAAATCAACAGCAAAGCAGGCAAAAGCATGGAACAAACAACAACTATTCCCCTAGAACTCTCTGACGGCACAATTGTCAGAGTCGAAGCAAGTTTAAGTGGTGAACAGAAAATCGCCTTTCAGAAACGACCTTTCAAAGAAGCAACAGATGCTATCAAGGCAATTGCGAAAGAACTATCAGGAGTTTTGCAAGAAGTCAATCCAGATAAAGCCACCATTAAATTTGGCTTAGATATTGCCATTGAATCTGGACAAATTACAACATTAATTGTCAAAGGTTCTAGCAAAGCTAACCTAGAAATTACTTTAGAGTGGGGCAAGTAATTCCAACAAATGGAGGACACACCAATGCCCATTAGTGTCAACAAACACGTAAAACCGATAGTCCGACAGGGAATGAATTCCCTGTCTCAAAGCTAAAGTCCTCTCAAGAGGACTGAAGATAAGAATTTTCAACTCATTAGTCCTCTTTTAGAGGGCTTTCGCTATTAGACAGGGGTTTCAACCCCTGGCGGACTCGCGGACTGACTAACGGATTTGACGGGCTAGTTGATACCAATTGGCACTGCCGTATCCTGATATCTCAACTGCATAGAGTGACTACTCGCTAACACCCAAATATGACAGATATCACTAAACTATTGCAACAATGCACCCTGCGCGTCAGCGTTGGAGGTGGTCATGGAACTGGTTTTTTTGTTGCCCCACAACGAATTCTCACCTGCGCCCATGTCGTTGCATCAGCTAATTCTGAAACAATCCATGTATTCTGGCAATACCAAAATCAGCAATACACTGCGAGTCTTGAAAAAATCCTACCCGAAGATCATCTAGATTTAGCAATATTAAAGTTAAATACGCCAGATTTAAATCATCCTTGCATCAATTTTGAATCATTATATCCTCAACTGAACGACGATTTATTTAGCTATGGCTATCCCCAGGATTATCCCGACGGTGATTCTGCTACCTTTAAGTATGAAGGTGAAAGCTTTAAAGGCAATTCGCCCTTGTACAAATTGAAAGGAGGACAGGCAAACTATGGAGCCAGTGGCTCACCATTACTCAATCAGCGCACGGGAAAAGTTTGTGGAATTCTGAATATTTCTCGCAATCCTAACATGGATTTAGGAGGGCGAGCCGTACCTGTAAGTATAATTTTTGCCCAATTTCCTGAACTAGCAGAACTCAATCAGCGGTTTCATCAAAATAATTCAAAAAAAACAGATATCAATCCCTTTGACTACGGCACGCCAGTCTCGCCAGAACGCTTTTATGGACGTAAACAAGCTATTTTAGAGGTAAAAAACCGAATTGGTGCTATTAGTTCTCAGAGCATCAATATAGTAGGAATGCGACGCAATGGCAAAACTTCCCTCTTGCGGTTGATTAGAGAACGTACCGAGATTTTTTTTCAACCTCAACAAAAACCATTAATTGTGACTTTAGATTTACAATCTTCTAAATTTCACACGCCAAAAGGCATTATTGATGGACTGCGGCGGGAGATTTTCAAACAAACAGGAACTGAACCTTGGAGCCAGGATGTTAATGACGATCCTTATGAGGTGGAAGATGGCTTGATACTGCTGCAAAAACAGGGTTATCGCTTGATTGTGATCCTAGATGAGTTTGAAGGAATTATCCGACGTTTAGATCTCTTTCAGGACTGGGGAGAAGATTGGCGTGCCAAAGCTTCGGCGGGTATGTTGGCGATGGTAATTGCCAGTAAGCGTCCCTTAAGCGAAGACTGGAAAACTCGTTTTCCTACATCGAGTTTTCCCAATATTTTTAGTGCGGAATTTTTGGGTGCATTGGAGGAGGAATATTGGCAGGATTTAGTCAAAGATGGGTTTATCCAAAGCGCAATACGGTTCAGTTAAGGGCTAGGCAGTGCTTAAAACAATAAATACAGGAGGATTCATTATTATTCCAGTACCT